>JABJEE010000035.1 GCA_018665005.1 Flavobacteriales bacterium | reverse complement strand
CGCCATGATTAAAATTCGTGAAGAAATAAAAGAAATTGAAAACGGACATGCGGATAAGGAAAATAATTTACTCAAGAACGCTCCACATACAGCGAACTGTATCATCAATAAAAATTGGAATTACCCATATTCACCCCAAGAGGCAGCTTACCCTCTTCCCTATTTGATAGACAATAAATATTGGGTTCCAGTTAGACGAGTTGATAATGCTTTTGGTGATAGAAACCTTGTTTGTGCTTGTCCAAGCGTTGAAAGTTACGTACATTTAGATTAAATGAAACTCGATATACTAGCCTTTGGAGCACACCCAGATGATGTCGAAATATCAGTTGGCGCAACTCTATTAAAATATTCGGATGAAGGTAAATCCATTGGTATTATTGATCTAACCGAAGGTGAATTAGGTACCCGAGGAAGCATCGAACAACGCTATAAGGAATCAGAAAAAGCTGGTCAAATGTTGGGACTGAAAGTCCGTTCAAATCTAAATTTGGGAGACGGAACATTTGAGTTATCTCATGAGAATAAAATCAAAATCATTGAGAAAATCAGATTACATCAACCTGAAATTATTCTTGCAAATTCTCTCAGCGATCGCCACCCAGACCATGGAAAAGGAGCCAAATTGGTTGCAGATGCATCCTTTCTTTCTGGATTGGATAAAATTAAAACTGAACATGATGGAATTCCACAGACCAAATATAGACCACGTTTACTCTTGCATTATATTCAGGATTATTATTTAACACCTGATTTCATTTTAGATGTAAGTTCTCATGGGTCTGAAAAGGTTAATCTCATCAAATGTTACAGCAGTCAATTTTATAATCCGAATTCAGAGGAAATGGATACCCCAATTTCGGGTAAAGAATTTTTTGATTTCATAGAAGGTCGAATGCTCTGTTACGGTAGAGAATTAGGAGTAAAATATGGAGAGGCTTTTAATATCGACAGAACCATTGGGACTTCTGACCTTTTTACTTTGAAATAAGGTTAGTGACTCATCTCTTTAATTTCTTCTGGGTCGTGTTTGTGTTTAAATAATAGAGCGAACAGAATAGCAATTATTAAAGCATAGATAGCAAATGCAAGCCAAATTCCAGACCAGTCCTTCATCATAACTTCTTGTGAAAGAGAGCCATTAGACCCAACTGTGATTTGAAATTTATCCAATAGTTCTAATAATTTTGAATTGTCCGCAGTTGTATCCAAATAACTGGCTAGTTCATTCGTAGTAGTAAATTTTAGTGTGTAGTAATTGTCAATTAACCAACCAGCTGCTAAACTTCCAAAAATAGCCCCAAACCCGTTTGTCATCATCATAAATAATCCTTGAGCAGAAGAACGTGTCTTTGCCGTTGTTTGGGATTCTACAAAAAGAGAGCCGGAAATATTAAAAAAGTCAAAGGCCATTCCATAAACAATACAAGAAAATATTATCAACCACAAACCTTCCGCTGGATCGCCAAATGAAAATGTTGCGAATCTCAGGACCCAAGCAAACATACTTATTAGCATCACTTTTTTAATTCCAAATTTCCTTAAGAAAAAAGGAATAGCAAGAATGAAAAGAGTTTCCGAAACTTGAGATATGGACATAATAATCGTAGAATATTTTACCACGAAAGAATCGGCGTACTTTGGAAACTGTTCAAACTCACTCAAAAAAACATCACCAAACGCATTTGTCAATTGCAAGGCTGCTCCTAAAAACATGGAGAAAATAAAGAAGAGTGCCATTTTATAGTTGGCGAATAACTTAAATGCATTTAGTCCGAATGTATCAAAAATCGATTGGTTTTTAGAGGCTGTTTTTTCGGGCTTACATTTGGGAAGTGTAAAAGCATAAATACCAAGGGCAATGGCAACAATTCCAGCCAAATAAAATTGATTTTCAGACGATTTATTTCCGGTTAAATTCGTTATCCACATTGCCACTATAAAACCAACTGTACCCCAAACTCGAATAGGAGGATAATCTTTAATAAGATCTAAATTATTGTTTTTTAATACCGTGAACGAAATTGAATTCGTCAATGCAATGGTAGGCATATAAAATATCATGGCTAAAAGCATCACAAAAAAGAACGAATCAGGATCTGTTATTTGAGGTAAATATATTAGGGCACAGGCATAAAAAAAATGAAGAATTCCATACAATTTTTCCGCATTCAACCAACGATCGGCTACTACCCCCATTAAAGTTGGCATGAAAACAGAAGCGATTCCCATTGTACTGAAAACTGCACCAAATTTAGTGGGGTCCCACTGCATGGTTCCGAACCAATAATTTGCCATTGTAATTAACCAGGCTCCCCAGACATAAAACTGGAGAAAACTCATTATAATTAAACGGAGCTTGATTGACACCTTAAGATCGTTTTTTCATTTCATCTCTTAACTTGGAAGCCAGTTCGTAATTTTCGTTTTCCAAGGCAGCTTGAAGTTGTTTCTCTAGGTCCTGAAGAGAATGGCTAATTAGAGAGCTTACTTCTTTTTCATCTTCAGCAGCATCAGTAGCAGCATCATCGAAAATCTCATCACTTTCGTATGCATTTTCATCATGATTTGATATTGATGCTTCATCGATAATATTCGAAAGGGTAAAAATCGGGCTGTTAAAACGAACTCCTACGGCTATCGCATCGGATGTCCTAGAATCGATTTCAGAAATAACTCCATCTCTTTCGCAAATTAATTTTGAATAGAAAACACCTTCAACAAACTTGTAAATAAGAACCTCTTTAATTACCACGTCATAAGACACACAAAAAGATTTAATCAAATCATGCGTTAAAGGTCTATTTGGAATCATCTTTTCAAGCTCTACGGCAATAGCCTGAGCCTCAAAACCACCAATTACAATTGGCAATTTTCTATTGCCTGCCGCTTCAGACAAAGTCAAAACATAAGAACCAGACTGAGTCTGACTATATGCTATACCTGAAATTTCTAATCGAACCTTTTGCATTAATTATATCTTCTTTAGTAAGATAACATATTTTTAGGAAGCCTTAAACTTATTAACGGCTTCATTAAGTCTTGGTACTACTTCAAAAGCATCTCCGATAATTCCGTAATCAGCTGCTTTAAAAAATGGCGCCTCTGGATCTGTATTAATAACAACAATAACCTTTGAACCATTTACACCAGCTAGATGTTGAATCGCACCAGAAATACCGATTGCAATATATAAATTAGGTCTGATAGCAACACCTGTTTGTCCAACGTGTTCGTGGTGTGGTCTCCATCCAATATCCGCAACGGGTCTTGAACAAGCCGTAGCCGCTCCTAAAGAAACAGCAAGGTCTTCAACCATTCCCCAGTTTTCAGGTCCTTTTAACCCTCGTCCTGCAGAAACTACAAGCTCTGCTTCAGGAAGAGGAATTTCGCCTTCAGGTTTTTTGGTTGAAAGCACCTTAATTGAAGGAACTCCCGTATCAGCCGTTATTTCCTCTACAGGACACGCGCTGCCATTTTCTTCTGGTTGAATGCTATTAGGTAGTAAGGATATTATTTTAATTTCTGAACTGACTTTAACCTTTCCTAGTGCTTTACCAGAAAACACATTTACATCAACACATCCTTCGGCATCAGGTAAAGAAATCGCACCCGAAACCAATCCCGCTTTTAGTCTTACCGATAACATTGGGGCTACAGATTTACCGACCAAATCGTGAGAAAAAACAACTGTTTTTACACTATTGTTTTCAACAGCACTTGCAATCAATTTCGTTAATTGTTGTTGGTCATCTCCATTAATTGTCCGATCAACCAAAACTTTCGATGCACCATATTGACCTAATGAAGCGAGATCATCTGATGAAGCTCCTCCATTTGTTAATGCGATTACATCTCCTAACTTCTTACCATAAGTAATAGACTCATAAGAAGACTTTGAGATACCATTACTAGAATTTATATATACTAAAATCATATTAAAAATTTTATTGGTTAGATTACTTTAGCCTCCTTGTGCAACAATTCTACTAATTCATCCATGTTTTCTGGATCAATCATTTTTACAGCAGATTTCGCATTTGGTAAAGCATATGAAACAAATTCTGTTAAGTTATCAATTTCTTGAGCGGCCACTACATTTAAAGGCTTTGTTCTGGCTGCCATAATACCTCTCATATTCGGTATTCTCTGCTCTGCCATTCCTTTGGCGCAGCTGATAACTGCAGGTGCGTTTAATTCTACTACTTGTATACCTCCAACGATTTCTCTTTCTACAGTTAATGTACTACCATTCACATCCAATTTTGATGCTAGAGATACAAAGGGAACATCTAATTCGGCGGCTATCATTCCCGCTACTTGAGAACCATTGTAATTGATGGTTTCTTTTCCCGTCAAAATAAGATCGTAATTGTTCTCTTTGGCGTAAGAAGAAATTTGCATTGCTGTATAATAGGCATCTTTTGCCTCTGAATCTACACGAACGGCGTCATCGGCACCAATTGCCAATGCTTTTCTGATAATCGCGTCATCACTAGCTCCACCGACAGTTATTATTGTTACTTGACCTCCGCCTGCTTCTTTGATTTCCAGAGCCCTTACCAAGGCATACCATTCATCATAAGGATTCACTATGAATTGAACCCCATTTTCATCAAACTTTGTGTTCTCTTCTGAAAAAGCAATTTTCGACGTAGTGTCGGGAGCCTTGCTGATACAAACCAATATTTTCATATTATTCTTCTTTAAAGTGTTGCAAATTTACTGAATTATCTTTGAGAATGAAAGTCGTGTAATTAGTATTTCTTGAATTCGTCAAACTACACCAAAAATAAGGAAGTTGCGAATAGAATAGAAGAAGAAAAAGTAATTAACGCCACCTTCTTAAGCTCTGGGTCGTACATCGAAGGGGAATCAATTTCCATGACTTTCTTTAAGTGGGGATACAAAAACAGCGCTGGAAATATCCCAATAAGAAAGACCCAGTTATCATTGAGATAGATATAAACACTATTTAAAATGGTCCAAATAGACAACCCAATTAGAATCAGAGAAAAATGATAATACTTTGCGCGTCTTGGTCCCAATTGCACTACCATGGTTCTTTTTGAAGATGCGGCATCATTCACCATATCTCTCATATTGTTTAAGTTGAGAACAGCTGCACTCCAAAGACCTATTGTAAAGGCAGGCAGTAACGTTATCAATTCAAAAGGCATTCCATACAAAGTAAAAACACCTAAAACACTCAGGCATCCAAAAAACAAAAAGACCATAATGTCCCCAAGACCATAATATCCATAAGCAGATTTACCCACTGTATATAAAATTGCTGCAAAAATAGAAAGCGCAGTCAATATAAGGTACATCCAAATTAATGAATCACTTATGAAATCAGAACTTATGTATATCAATCCAAAAGCAGAAGCCAAAGAAAGAAACGTAACAAATACAACTGCCTTCTTCATACTCGACTGAGAAATCAATCCGGATTGTATCGCCCTTGTAGGACCTATTCTTTCATCATTATCCGTTCCTTTTTGACTATCACCTAAATCATTAGCAAGATTGGACAAAATTTGAAACAAAACTGTTGTGGAAATAGACAAAATAAAAACATAAAAATTCCGTCCCCCATAATAGTAAGCCATCGCTGAACCCACAATAATTCCTGATAAAGAAAGAGGTAGCGTCCTTAAACGCACTGCACCAATCCATGCTTTAGTTAATCCCACCATACAAATTTACAAATTAGAAACATTTGAATTGTACAATAGTTTGAAACAAATTCATATTTTTACGGTCCAATTCGGGATGTAGCTTAGTCCGGTTAAAGTGCGCGTCTGGGGGGCGCGAGATCGGTGGTTCGAATCCACTCATCCCGACTTCTTTTAAAAGTGTCGTTTTTAACGACACTTTTCATTTACTTAACTTGGTCTTGTAATGACCAATATCAATCATGAATAATCCAATAAAAAATCAAGTACAAATTCTGCAGAAAATGGGAATTGATCAGCTCAATCCTATGCAAATCGAAGCCATTGATGCCATAGATAAATCGAAAGAGGTTCTTATACTTTCACCTACAGGAACTGGAAAGACTTTGGCTTTCTTGTTACCACTTATCGAAAGACTGGACCCAACTTTAGCTGAAACCCAACTATTAATATTGGTTCCAGCAAGAGAACTTGCTATTCAAATTGAACAAGTAGTTCGTGATATGGGAACTGGCTACAAGGTGAATGCCGTATATGGAGGAAGGTCTGGTTCAAAAGAAAAAATAGAGCTGACTCATGCGCCTATAATCCTAGTTGGTACACCGGGCAGAGTTGCGGACCATATTAGAAGAGACCGCATTACCCTTCATGGAATAAAAAACCTGGTCATTGATGAATTTGACAAATCCCTTGAAATTGGTTTTGAAAAAGAAATGAAGGAGATTGTTTCCGCGCTTCATTCTTTAGATAGAAAAATACTGACCTCGGCAACACATAAAGAAGAAGTCCCCGGTTTTTTAGAATTCAATAACCCTATAACCTTAGATTATTTGGGTACAGTATCAAAAATTCTTGACTTATCATGGGTTCATTCCTCAAAAAACACATTGGATACACTGATAAATTTATTAGAAAGCCTTGGCGATAAAAGAGGTATTATCTTTTGTAATTTCAAGGACACTCTTGATGGTGTTTCTCAGTTTTTAGATGAGAATCAAGTAGAACACACCTGTTTTTTTGGAGGTATGGAGCAAGTTGATCGTGAACGAAGTCTCATTCAATTCAGGAATTCTAGCCAACGTACGCTCTTGGCAACGGATTTAGCAGCCAGAGGAATAGACATTCCAGGGCTTGATTATATCGTACACTATGAAATGCCTCCAAGAGAAGAGGAATTCACGCACCGTAATGGCCGAACCGCTAGAATGAATGCAGATGGGACTGCTATTTGCATCAAAGGGAAAAATGATAAGATCCCTGATTATGCACGAGGAATTAAAACAAAAGCAATAGAAGAGGGTGCTAAAATCCCTAAAAATAAGTGGAAAACAATTTTTGTCTCTGGAGGAAGAAGAGATAAAATATCTAAGGGTGATATTGCAGGTTTATTTATTAAAAAGGGAGACCTTGAAGGTAGTGAATTAGGTGTCATTGAACTAAAAACCGATTGTGCCTTTGTAGCCGTTTCCTCTATTAAAGCGGATGCTCTATGTCACAAATTGAACAACGAAAGACTTAAAAAGAAAAAGGTAAGAATCCACAAGATTTAATTTGCTATATGGGTTTATTCAAGAAAATCACCATTTATTTTATGGGATCGGCATATATTTATGTTGGAATAAGGCATTTCATTGATCCCAATTTCTTTTTAGCAATCATGCCTGACTATCTGCCCTATCATTTAGAAGCCGTTTATATAAGTGGTGTATTTGAAATCCTTTTGGGAGGCATGCTTCTTTTTAAGAAATCGAGAAGAATCGCAGGTTGGGGATTGATCGCCCTCTTGATTGCTGTCTTTCCCGCTAACATCTATTTGGCCCAAAATGAGGCTGCACAGCAGTCATTAGATATCAGTCAATCTTTGGCAATTATTCGTTTGCCATTTCAGGCATTGTTTCTCGGTCTTGCCTATTGGCATACTAAAGATGAATCAGTTTTAAAATCATAGGCAATAAAAAAGCCCCCCTGCATAGCAGGAGGGCTTAAAGAATATACTAAGTTATTATTTGATAATAACGAACTTTTCTTTCATTATGCCATTTGTAGTATTTAAGTGTACATAATAGATTCCACTTTGAAGATTTGTCACGTTGT
>JABJEE010000250.1 GCA_018665005.1 Flavobacteriales bacterium | reverse complement strand
CCAATAAAACAATTTTCTCCTATTTTGGCACCACCGATTTCAACCCCTCCCGAATTTAAATTATTTGTCATTACTCTTGGGCAAACGTAGGTGTTTGCACCAATTTCTACTCCTCTAGCTAAAATGGTATCGTATCGGAGTGTGACATTGTTATTTACAATAACATTTCCGGAAGATGAAACTTTTGAGTCTAAGTAACAATCCTCTCCAATAGTAGTATTGTTTCTTAGTTCAATATAGTCCATTAAACGAGAGTTTTTTTTAATGATAACACCTGACCTCAGATGACAGTAGTTGCCAATTTCAACATCATCTTCAATTGTAACGTTTTCTTCAATAATGTTAAAGCTTCCCAGTTTAACGTTCTTTCCTATATGTGATTTGTCACTAATTATGTTTTGGCCCATTATTTATTGGTTTAAGACATTCTAATCTGTTGTAAATCTACAAACACAATTTTAATAATTATTCATATTTAATTAGAAAACGAATTATTTAATGTACCTGTAACTACTTGGAATGTTAACGATTCTTTCTTGTAAATATATTGCGTTTTTTTGTTCATCAGAATTACAGTTACAATACATTGGTAAGGTGTGCATTAATTCCCATACTGGTCTGGTCAACACACCACTTTTATTACTTTCAATCAAGAATAAGTCCCTGTCTTTTTTAGTTTTAAACTCTAAACACATTAACCAATAATTTACTTTGGAATTACTATTTTCATATCTAAATTTGATTCCAATTGAGTCAAAATATTTCTTGTATAAATTTGCCAAATCTCTTTTGTTTGAAAGAAAGGTATCAATTTGTTCAAGTTGTGCTAATAATAAAGATGCATTTAGATTTGGCATTCTATAATTAAACCCAAGTTGATCATGATGAAATTCAAAGGTATTTGAGATTTTAGATGTACTTGTAATATGTTTGGCCTTTTTCGCATATTCTAGATTATCAGTTAATATAGCACCACCACCACCAGCAGTTATTATCTTATTTCCATTAAACGAAAGTGTTCCAATATCACCGAAAGTACCTAGTGCTTTGTTTTTATACTTACTTCCTAGACCTTCTGCGGCATCCTCAACAACTGGAATGTTCCAGTTGCAACAAATTTCACAAATCTCCTCGATTCTAACAGGAAAACCATAGGTGTGCATAGGTATACAAGCAGAAATCTTGGCTCCGGATGATTTGTTGAAACATTGGCCATTTTTTATTATTGCGTTTGATTCAAGGAATTTAGAAAGAGAATCAGGAGACATCCCCATCGTATCTATATCCACGTCAATAAAAATAGGAGAAGCACCACAATACTTAATGGCATTTGCGGTAGCGACAAAAGTCAGGGATTGGGTGATTACCTCGTTTCCGTTTTCAACTCCTAAAACATGTAAGGCCGTATGTAACGCAGCTGTCCCGTTAACTACGGCAACCGCTTTTTTTACAGAACAAATTTTTTCCAATTCGGCTTCTACTTTGTTCACATATGGTCCAACACTAGACACAAATGTACTGTCAATACAGTCAATTAAGTATTGTTTTTCATTTCCTCCGAAAAAAGGCTCATGAACAGGAATAAGATCTTTCTTGTGAGGGAACGAACTTTTTATGAATGATATTATTTCTTTTGCCTTTTTAATAATCTTACATTTTATCGTCTAAATATTTCCCAATATCCTTATATTCTATTTCAGGAAGGTAATGCATAAGTTCAGTGGCAATTTCTTTCTTTGATAATTCACCATTTTCAATCCAGGTCGAATACTTTTGTCTTAATCTCTTTAAATCGATATGATCAAAATTTGACTTTTTATTTTTAATGATGCCAATGCCATCATATTTATTCATTTCAATTTCTTCGTCTTTTGTGTAAAACTCTTCAAATCCTTTTTCCCCGGTAGTATCTGATTCGATAAAAAGGCATGGCCATTGCTTTTTGTTTATCAATTCATTGATTTTAGACCTAGCTTCATCTTCGGTCTTGCATATGTATGGTGTGTAATTTAGGTTTTCTAGAAACGTGATGGCAATGTCTGAAAATGTCATCAGGTGAAGATGTTCTGATAGTTTTGGGAAATAAATATCTCTGTTTTCTCCAAATATAGCCGCAAGCATACACAGTTGTCCAGATTCTTCAGGAGTCACAAAATATCTGCGAACATCTTTTGGTGCAACTATCGGTTGTTTTTTTAAAATCCGTTGATTAAATCCATGTAAAAGTGAACCATCAGAGAAAGCGACGTTGGCAAATCGCGCGGTAGAGAGAGAAATCTCTGAGCTTCGATTCATGAGTACTTTTTCCATTATTCTTTTTGTGCCACCCATTAAATTCACAGGGTTTGCAGCTTTATCTGTGGATACACAAAAGTATTTTTTACAATTGTTTTCGATGGCCTGTGTTATGGTTTTGTCTGTATTGAAAATGTTGGTTTCAATCATTCTCGATAGGGTGTAGGGGTCCTTTTCACTACGGACATGTTTAATGGCTGTAAAATTCAATACATAATCATACCCTTGACTATCAGACATAAAGACATCAAAAATCTCACTGCCTATATCTAGAGCAAATGTTTTAAATTCTCCAGAGATATATCCAATTGAACTTCTAAGATCTCGGACCAATTCAGTTAAGTTGTTTTCGTTTAAATCAACAATGTGAATAACCTTCGGATTTCTTTTGAATATCTCTTTAACAACAGATTGACCTATAGATCCAGCACCGCCAAGAATGAGAAAGGAAGATGTTGATATTTCCTTGTTCAATTCAGAATCAAATTGCTCAATGTCATTTTTGAACAAGGGTGTGGACCTTCCTATAAGCTCTAGAATATTCAAATTTATTTAGATGCTGTTGATTCGTAATACCACTGTATGGTGTGCTTTAATCCTTCTGTCAAGGAATATTTTGGGTTGTATCCTAATAATCTTTTTGCTTTTTCAATAGATGCTAACGAATGAGGGATATCTCCTTTTCTTAACGGACCATATATCGGTTTAATATCTTTGATTTTAGGAAGATACACACACAAGTTGTTTTGAATTTCTTCAAACAATTGATTCAAGGTGGAACTTTCACCGTAGGCCACATTAAAAACTTGATTGATGGCGTCAGGATTTGATGTTTTTAGTGCCAAATGATTTATTTGAATAACGTTGTCTATATACGTAAAGTCTCTTGAAAAAGAGCCGTCACCATTAATTGTTGGCGGTTGATTATCGATTAGTAGATCTGTGAATTTTGGTATAACTGCCGCATATGCACCTTCAGGGTCTTGTTTTCTGCCAAAAACATTAAAGTATCTTAATCCAATACATTCAACACCGTAAGTTTTTGAAAAGACATCTGCATATAATTCACCTACATATTTTGTAATGGCGTAAGGAGATAGAGGTTTTCCTATAATTTCTTCAATTTTTGGAAGCGATTCAGAATCTCCATAAGTAGATGAGCTGGCTGCATATACAAAACGTTTTATACCCGCGTCTCTGGTGGCGACCATCATGTTTAAAAAACCATTAATGTTGATGTCGTTTGTTGTAATTGGATCGGCAATTGACCTTGGCACGGATCCGAGCGCTGCCAAATGTAATACAGCGTCTACGTTTTTAACTGCAAGTTCGCAATCTTTTATATTACGAATATCACCCTCGATTAATTCAAATTTTTTGTTTTTGAGGGCCAATTCTATGTTCTCTCGCTTTCCGGTAATGAAATTATCGAGACATACCACTTCAAGATTTAAGTCCAGAAGATACTCACACATGTTCGATCCAATAAATCCGGCTCCTCCGGTTACTAAAATTTTCTTTAACATAAACTAAAAATATACGGCTTCGCCGGTCGTGAGTCCCATTAAATTTAAGCAATCACGTAAAAAATATTATGTCATACATCAGATTCAAATTTTTCGAACGTATGATTTTGGTATATGAACAATGAAGCGTTGCTCCATACTTTCAATTTCAACTATCAGTTTGTGTGTACGACCTTCATCAATAGAAGTTGCAATAATGCCTTGCAATGGACCATGAATAACCTCTACAGATTCACCTTTTTTAAATTCCTGAAAATCTTCCTTTTCAATTTCAATATTATCTTGAAGGAGTAATTTTAAGTTATTTATTTCATCTTGTCTAACCAAAGCGGGTTTGCCCAAAAACTTCAATATTGAGTAAAAACCTGGGATGGTATATATTTGATTCAGAGATTTTAGATCAGTTTCTACAAAAAGGGTACTTGGAATTAAAGGAACCTCAATTTTCTTTTTTCTATCACTCCACTGACGAATCGTTTTTTGTAATGGTAAATAGGCATGCATTCCTAGGGCATTGATTCTCTGGAAAACTTTATCTTCCGCACGTGAGCGTGTCTTAATTACGAACCAATTTAAGTTTTTTTCTTTTTCCATAAATACAGCAACAAACGGGATGCTAAAGTTAAGAATTTAAATAGGTTAAACGGCACTTGTTTCGATAATTCAAATTAAATTTGTTGGTAATAATTGAACTAATTATTTATCAGACATTAAGCACCATTTAAAATAAAGAATTGAAGCATTTACAGGATTCATACAAGCATAAGGGGAAAAGAAAAATATTGATTTCTACTCTAAAAGAGATGGGTATCAATGATGAAAACATATTGGAAGCATTTGATGCAATACCTAGACATTATTTTTTGGATTTGGTTTTTGATGCGCAGGCATATAAGAATATGGCGTTTCAAATTGGTTCTGGACAAACCATATCTCACCCTTATACTGTTGCTTTTCAGACTCAGCTATTAGAGGTTGAAAAGGGAATGAAGGTTTTAGAGATTGGTACAGGCTCTGGTTTCCAAACTTGTGTCCTTTGTAAGTTAGGTGCGAAAGTTTTTAGTATTGAACGCCATAAAGAATTGCATAAAAAAGCAAAAGGAATGATTGATTTTTTTAAGTTTTCAGCACGATTGTTTTTTGGAGATGGTTATAAGGGCAATAAGGCCTATGCCCCATACGACAGAATTTTGGTAACTTGTGGCGCTCCTAAATTACCAGTGGAGTTGTTAAGTCAGCTTAAAAATGGGGGTGTACTTGTAATACCTATTGGGGCTGGTAAAGAGCAAAAAATGATAAAGCTGACAAAAGATTTCGATGGAAACGTCAGTGAGAAGGATTATGGAACATTTAAATTTGTCCCAATGCTAGAACGAAAAGTAAACTAGAAAGATGAAAATACTGATTATCGATGATGAAAAAGCCATAAGAAGAGCTTTACGTGAAATTTTAGAATTTGAAGAATGTCATGTAGAGGAGGCGGAAAATGGAAAAGAGGGTATTGAAAAGCTACAAAAAAATGAATATGACCTCATTTTTTGTGATATTAAAATGCCAATAATGGATGGTTTAGATGTTTTATCAAATGCCATGAAGCTTAATATTGAAACACCAATCATTATGATAAGCGGTCATGGAAATATTGAAACAGCTGTTCAGGCGATTAAAGATGGAGCTTTTGATTTCATTGAAAAGCCACTCGACTTAAATAGAATATTAGTTACGTTGAGGAATGCAACCGATCGAAATAAGCTCGTAGAAGAGACAAAATCCTTAAAAACTGTAGTTAAAAAATTTAAAGGAAGCTCTATTGTGGGTGAAACGGAAGCCATAAATAAAATCAAAGAAATGATTGAAAAAGTAGCTCCTTCTGATGCAAGGGTTCTCGTCACTGGAGGAAATGGTTCTGGGAAAGAATTGGTAGCCCGCTCATTACATGACAATTCGAATCGAAAAAAAATGCCATTTATTGAGGTGAATTGTGCAGCAATTCCCTCAGAACTAATCGAAAGCGAGTTGTTCGGTCATGTTAAAGGAGCATTTACTTCTGCCATAAAAGATAAAAAAGGGAAATTTCAATTGGCTTCTGAAGGAACATTGTTTCTTGATGAAATCGGTGACATGTCTGCAAGTGCTCAAGCAAAAGTCCTCCGTGCACTTCAGGAAAATGTAATCCAAAGAGTGGGAAGCGAAAAGGATATTAAAGTAGATTGTAGAGTTATTGCAGCTACTAATAAAGATTTACGAAAAGAAATTAATGAAGGTAATTTTCGAGAAGATTTATTTCACAGATTGGCGGTTATTCTCATTCATGTGCCAGCTTTAAATGATCGTACTGAAGACATTCCTTTATTGGCCAATCATTTCATCAAGATGATTTGTGCGGACCAAGGTGTACCGACCAAAAGTTTCGACAAATCGGCATTAGATGAATTACAGAGTATAAATTGGACGGGAAATATTCGTGAGTTACGAAATGTTATCGAACGACTGGTGATTTTATGTGGGCCAATGATCTCGAGTGATGATGTTAAACTCTATTCTAACTCTAATAAATAATCATGAAAAGGAATTTAAATAGCATACTCCCTCATGGAATTGCCATTCTTGTGTTTATCACTTTTGCTGTGGTATATTTTTCGCCATTATTTACTGGCTATAATTTAATCCAAAGTGATGTCAAGCAGTTTAAGGGAATGTCGAAAGAGATTGTGGATCAGAGGGTTATGGAAGATACGGACCCTTTATGGACAAATTCAATGTTTGGTGGTATGCCTGCGTACCAAATTTCTGTGCTTCATTCAAATAATTATATTAATACCATTGACCAAATACTAAAAATGGGACTTCCAAGGCCGGCAGGGATACTGTTTATTGCCATGCTTGGGTTTTATATTCTTTTAATGTGCCTGAGGATAAACCCTTGGCTCGCTATAGCGGGCGCAGTAGCTTTTGGTTTCTCAACAATCAATATTCTATACATAGGAGCTGGGCACATGAGTAAGGTCAATGCAATTGCCTACATGGCCCCTGCATTAGGAGGGATGATACTTGCATTTCGGGGAAAATGGCTTTTAGGGAGTGTTGTTTTTGCCCTATTCTTGTCTTTAAACCTTTCGGCGAATCACTTGCAAATGACGTATTACTTGTTATTTCTTTTATCGTTTGTAGCTGTAGGTGAAATTACCAGGATTGTCATAACAAAAGAATCAAAATCATTGCTTCCAATTTTAGGCGCCTTGTTTATAGGTGCCTTAATTGCATTGCTTCCTTCAATGAGTAATATAATGACTACCCAAGAATACAGTCAGTATTCCACAAGAGGAACAACTGATTTGACCATAACGCCGGATGGTAAAAAAATAAATTCATCGAAGAAAAGTGGTTTAGATACAGATTATATTCTTGAGTATAATTATGGAGAAGGTGAATTGCTTTCTACGATTATTCCTAATGCCAGAGGTGAACGAGGTAGTGTTTTTGGAGATGATGATGAGGTAATGAATAACTCTTCTGATGATTATAAAGATGATCCATTTTTTAAAAATATGAAAAGGTATTGGGGAGGACAATCGTCTAGTGGTGGTGCTTTCTATTTTGGTGTTGTCACATTTGTACTGTTTGTTTTAGCCATTGTATTTCTTAAGGATGCGATTAAATGGCCAGTTTTACTTTTGATTGTTCTTGCCATGTCATTGGCATCCAATGATCCTGATGGAATAAATGACTTTTTTATTAATAAATTCCCCATGTACAACAAGTTTCGAGATTCTAAAATGATACTTGTTACTCTTCAGATTGTTTTACCAATGCTCTCAATTCTGTTTGTGAATGAATTAATTAACAATAGACTTGCCTTTAGCGGAGCCGTACTTAAAAAGAGATTTTATATTACAAGTGGAGTGATTTTAGCTGTTTTTGCAATCCTTTATGTTTCACCTTCAGTAAGTGGAAACTTTAAAAATGATAAGTCCGATAAAGCATGGTTTGGTAGATTAAATCAAATGTCTCAAGGGCAGTTTGAAAGCACGTATATAAATAATCCCGAAAAATTCAAGTCATTCAAATCGGAAGTGGTTGCTGCTCGTGAATATGTATTTAAACAAGATGTAGGAAGAGCCTTTCTATTTTCAATTTTAATTCTGGCTTTGGTTTATTTCATAATTGTTAAAAGACCTTCTGTTTGGTTGGTTTCTGCGGGTTTACTTTTCCTCGTTTCAACGGATAATATTGGAATTTCTTTGAGATACCTCAATTCTGAGGAGGATGAAGAAGATCAAAGACAAGAGGCCGAATATATTTCTGCATTATCGGCTGATGGTTATCTAAAAGAAACTGAAGATCTTGTTGTATTAAATAAATACGAGAACGCCGCACTTACTCAGATTCCGGCTCAATTGGCAAATGTTTCGGATTTAAGTATTTTGGAAAAAGAAAAAGTGCTTATTCCAAATTTTAGCAAAAAATCCGAAAAATTTCAATCTAAAATGTCCTCATATTATCTCTATGAGGGAATAACAAGTGATAAGACGAAATCTATGGTAGCTGATTTTGCCACGCTTAATTTGAATACAGACTATAGAGTGCTCAAGATTGGTAATCCATTTAATGAAACTCAAACCAGTTATTACCATAAAAGTATTGGTGGTTATCATGGAGCAAAACTAAAACGTTATCAAGAGCTTGTTGATTTTTACATTCAGAGGGAGCATGCATTAATTTCCCAAAATGGAGCCAATTTTGGCTCAGCTGTATTTCAATATACACCCATTTTGAATATGCTAAATACCAAGTATTGTATATTTAATCCTAATCAAGAAGCGATTGTAAACACTAGGGTTCAAGGAAACGCTTGGTATGTTTCGAATATCAAAACCGTGAATAGTACTGACGAAGAAATGCTCGCTCTTGGTGATTCAAGCATTGACCTAAGATCTACTGCAGTAATTAGTTCAGAATTTAAAAACATTAAGGTTCCGAAATCAGTAGATAGCTTGGCAAAAATAACCTTGACTAAATATGGTGTCAATACCCTTCAATATACAAGTAATAATAAATTCGAAGGCCCTGTTGTTTTTAGTGAAATTTATTATCCTGAAGGTTGGAATTGTTACATCGATGGAAAAAAGGTTGAAGCTTTTAGAGCAAATTATGTACTGAGAGGAGTGATGGTGCCTGCGGGTAAACACAAAATAGAATGGAAGTTTGAACCTAAGTCAATGGAAACAGGATCTTTGGTGTCAGGGATAGGTTCTGTTTTACTTATTTTAAGTTGTTTGATTGTATTTTTTGTTGAGGTAAAAGGTAAATTGAAAACATTAGATGAAAAAGAAAGTTAAAATAGTTTTACTTGTTGGAACAAGACCGAATATTGTAAAGATTTCTCAATTTAGGAAGGTATTTAGTCAATTTGAAAATCTCGAATTGAAAATCATTCATTCCAATCAACATTACAGTGAATCTGTTTCTAGTATATTTTTTACCCAATTTGGTATTGAGGCAGACGTTATACTTCCTCATTTTAAAGGTCATGCCTCAGCTCATTTAGGACATATTATTCAATATTTAACCTTGGAGTTAGTCAGCGATATCCCTGATCTATTGATTGTTGTTGGAGATGTGAATTCCACCTTAGCAGGAGCCATAGTTGGAAATAAACTTGGCATTAAATTGGCGCATTTGGAAAGTGGTTTAAGAAGCTATGACCGTCAAATGCCAGAAGAAATTAATAGGATAATAGTAGATGAGCTTTCCGACTACTTCTTCGTGACTGAACAAAGTGGATGGGATAATTTGAAAGAAGATGGGAAAGATATGAATAATGTGTTTTTTGTTGGAAACACGATGATTGATTCATTGAAAGCTTTTAGCAAGGAGATTCATAGTAAAAAGTTCTCCTTTGCCTATGATGAGGATAGGCCATATCTTGCGATGACCCTCCATCGCCCATCAAATGTTGACAACAGCGAAGGTTTGTTAAAGATTTTATCATTACTAAAACATTGCTCGGAGCATTTTCAGGTTATTTTCCCAATGCATCCTAGAACGAAAAAGAATATTGACAATTTTAACTTGACAAAAGACTTTGAAGCCGTAAAAGAAGTCGTTTATACTGACCCTTTAGATTATTTTACTTTTCAAAAGTTGATCGCATGCGCTGATGGCGTTATCACCGATTCAGGAGGAATTCAAGAGGAAACTACTTTTATCGGTATTCCATGTGTAACCTTAAGAGAAAACACTGAAAGACCTAGTACTATCGATATCGGCACCAATGAGTTGATGGATTTTGACCCTCCATTAATTTTGAATAAACTAAAAGAATTAGGAAGTAAACCGAGTCAAGTACCTCCTCTTTGGGATGGTAATGCTACTCAAAGGATTGCTGAAAAACTAAATGAAATTTATTCAGCCTGATGTATACCATGATTGTAGACGGGGAATACCCGAGTGACATTAGGGTAAGGAAAGAAGCGGAGTCTTTAAGCCTAAGTGGTTTAGAAATACAAGTGGTCACTAGATGGAAAAGAGGGCAGACGCGCGAAGAAAAAATAAAAGGAGTAAAGGTATGTAGCTTGGGGAGAAACTATTCTTTTCGAAGAAAAGGCCTTAATGATGTGTTAAGTTCAATATTGTTTTTTGATTTTTTATTTTACTTTCAGTTGAAATCTTTTTCGAGAACAAATGAATTGGGTTCAATTGTTCATGTTCATGATTTACCATTGTTACGCACCATCCGCTATTTGTTTCCTAAAAAGCATCTTATTTTGGATATGCACGAAAATTATCCTGAAATGCTACTGGCTCTCAAGATGACTCCAAAGTCACTTATGAAAAGGATGAAGGATCGGTTATTTTTCTCAACAAAAAGATGGAAGCGTCATGAGAAATATGCAATTCAATTACCAAATCATATTATTGCAGTAGTTGCCGAGATGAAAGAAAAAATCATTAGAGAATATAACATTCATTCAGATAAGATCTCAGTCATTTCTAATTACGAGAAACTTG
>JABJEE010000249.1 GCA_018665005.1 Flavobacteriales bacterium | reverse complement strand
TGTAGTGTATAATGGCTCGGGGTGGAATTATTTACGGATAAAAACAAATAATAAAATAGTAAACAGCATAATGTACTCAACACACCAACATAAGTATACATTCGATGCTTTAGAGGAATTGTTTTTTTAAGTGAAATCAGTAAAAAAGACAAGGGAATAACCATACCTACTTGTCTTGAAAGAACGGCAACAATCGTGAAAAAAAATGCCCAAAATAAAAGTCTTAGGTTCTCAGTTTTTAGGTGTGCCGTAAAAAAACACAGAGAAATACAGGCATTCATCAGAAAGAAAATGTCTGTCATAAAAGTGGTGCTCAAGACATAGAACAGTGGATTAAACGCAAGAAGTGCAGTACAAAATAACTGCAGCTTTCGATTTTCTGTAATTAAACCTAGCCAGCGATAAAAAGTATAAATAAGAACTCCTCCTGCGATGACTGTTGATAGTCTTAATACAAAGAACGAAAACCCGAAAACTTTAGTAAATAAGCTTCCCCACAAGAGATTTGAAACGAATGTGATGGCAATTCGATCATAGATTTTAAACACCCCAAATTCACTTAAATCTCGAACAGATTTCGAGTAAGCCCAATCATCGATCAGGGTAAATTCACCGCTAATATTAACGAACAGCAAACTGAGAATCCAAAGAGTAAGGATATAAAAGACTCCTTTTTGTTGCTGAATTCGTTTGTCGAAATTTTGAATCATTATTTATCGAATGTACTAAAAAGACTTGCATTAGTTTTCTTGTGCCTATCAAAATTCACAGAATAAAAACAGATCGAATTCTTTTTTATTAGGTCTACTGCTAAAATTGTTTTTACTTTCACGTATGATGATTAAAAACTTCAGAAGAAAAACTCACGAAATTATTTTTGAGGCGGATACCTTCCTGGGAAAGCTCTTTGATTTAATTTTAATGGTACTAATTCTGGTTAGTGTTGGGGCGGTAATGTTAGAAAGTGTTGCCTATTACCACGACAAGTATCACCATGTTTTGGTGCCTTTTGAATGGACGATCACTGTGTTTTTCTCCATTGAATACCTACTTAGAATTATTAGTGTCAAGAAACCCTTAAAGTATATTTTTAGCTTTTATGGATTGATTGACTTAGTATCACTTTTGCCCTCTTATTTTGGACTGTTCTTGTCCTCGGAAAGTATAGGATCCATCAAAACCATTCGAACCATTCGGCTTCTCAGGATTTTCAGAATTCTAAAATTGATTCGCTATGTTAAAGAAGCCAATAACCTAAGAAGAGCCCTTAAAGCAAGTCGGCAACGTATTGTTGTTTTTCTTGTTGCCGTATTGTCAATTGCCACAATTATGGGAACGATTATCTATTTGATTGAAGATCCGAAAGATGGATTCACGAGTATTCCGAGAAGTATTTATTGGGCAATTGTCACGCTTACCACGGTTGGTTACGGAGACATCTCTCCCCAAACAGGAATAGGGCAATTTTTTGCCTCGATAATTATGATTTTGGGATATGCAATTATTGCAGTACCTACGGGGATGATTTCTGTAGAATTGGCCTTGGCTGAAAAGATGAACACTCAAAGTTGCCCAGCATGTTCGCAAGAAGGACATGAAAACAATGCGAAATTCTGTAAGTATTGCGGCGAAGAGCTCAATCCTGATTAAAACAACCGAATGTCCTCAGTTCCGTAGAGAACATATCCAAAAAGAACGAGTACTGTAACTAAACTAATCATGGTGTTTTTTTTAATTATGCACCAAAGATGTAATTGTATTTTCTGTCCTTGTAACAAATGGAATGGCAATAATTGAAAATAGAAGTCAGTACCTAAAGAGTTCTAAGTGATAGTACTTATAAAAGCATAAAAGCACGTGTTTTGGTATATTTTGGATTGAAATAATTGTTCGGCTGTTTTAATAAAAAGGGGGCTTAATACAAATCTGGTTCCAGTTAATTATTACTTACTTTTCCAAGGATTGTTGAACTAAAAACAAAGCATGGTGAACATAATTGTTTGATGAGGTTTCGTATTGCTCACTCGGTTTGTAAGCCAGTGATTCAAGAATAGGTCGGCCTTCAAATTTCTCCTCAGAGTCATGATTTTGTGGACTCAAGGAGCCAGAATAACTCCGTTCACGCGAAAATAAAATCTTATGAGCTCCAAGCTTTATTCCTGATTGTATAAGGAGTCCTTGACTCATTTTTCCCTCATGGTGAAACAATGAATATCCAATAAGTATGTAACCATCAGGTTTTAATCTCACATACTCTTCAACACAAGCATTACTGCTCTCCATCTCTATGGCCGTTGGATAAAATCTTTTTTCATGTTCAAGCTTATTTTCAATACTTGAAATGTCAGATACCTCTTTGTAATACATAAGGTATTTGTTCGTAGTCAAAAGACTACATTGGCATAGTAATATTGGTATAAATAAAACGAAAAGGCATTTCACTGATTAAAGATATAAATATGGATTCTTTAAACAAGGGTATTTGAACGGTCAGTAAATAATCAAGTACAACAGGTCGAATGCCAGTTTGTAATATGAATTTACTCGTTAAATACTCGGTGAAACTAAACGCGATTTACAATTCTGAATTGCGTTTCATTTCTTCTTCTTGATCTTTATTGGCTTTACTGATCATCGCCAAATAACTGAACATGTAAGCACAGAATATTACCAATCCAACGATAAACATGACTGAATTATTCATCGTTTTAAGGTTTTTGTTGCTTAGTATCTCTTCTAATTTGTCTGATGGCAACCGAAAACCCTAGAATTGACGGCACCCATATCCCTACAAAAATCCCTTCAAGTTTATTCCCTGAAAACCATAATGACACAGAGTATACAAAGGAAAGAAAGGCCAATATTACAGGGTAATACAAGGACCATATTTTTGATAAGTTCATAATTTGTGTTGTTTTAATTGGTTTGTTGACTTCGGAAACTAAACATAAAAAAAGAGAGAATTGTTTAAATGGTTCTCGACTCAAATTAAATATTGATCTGATTTTTGCATTGAACATATACGCACAATGTAAACCTCTTTTGATTTTTCTATCCTTTTTGGATTTCTCTATTCATGTAATAAAGACGGAGGTCCTTTTGATGATGATTGTAGTTGGTTCGAGGTTTAGTTCGGTTTAAAATAGCGAATATTTCGAGCCATTTAAAAGAG
>JABJEE010000248.1 GCA_018665005.1 Flavobacteriales bacterium | reverse complement strand
CTTTCAGGACTGTTTGCTTTAAGATCTTTTTCGTTTAGGTTGGGTGGGGTGGCTTCGCCTCGACCTTTTATGTCGACATCAATTAATAATTCTTGACCAAAATCATATTCGTTAACCTGCTCTAGTATTTCATTTGCTACAGATTCAGCTCGCAATTTCGAGAGTTGAAGGTTTTTTTGTTCATTTCCTTGAGCATCAGCATAACCGTTTACAATAATCATTAATCGGTAAACAGAATCTTTAAATATGTTCACATTATGGTTTTCAAGGTATTCATCCCAGTTTTTAATGTCTGTTTTAATGGATTTGATTAGTTTGGATATTTCTTTTTTACCATTATTGTTTAATTCTGAGCTGCCTATGTTGAAACTGATGTCTCCTCCAATTTTTTTAACTTCCTTGTTAGCTTCAATCATTTTTGTCAAAGGCTCAATGTAATTTTGCATTAAATCATTAAGCTCGGCAGCTAATTTTAGCGTTTTTTCATGCCCATTGAAAGAGTATGGGGATGTTGAGTTTAATTCCTCGATAATTTTTTCAGTTCTTTCATAGATTTTTTGAAGTGCCATCTCGATCTCTCCAACTCTTTCGGTAGTATCAATTTTATTCATCTCTACCTGCTCGGCCTCTAGAATTCTTTTTGCTTCATCGGCTTTTTCGAGAGCTAAAAAATGCTCTTTTTCTCGTTCAGCTCTATTCTTGTTTAAGTTGTTCACTCCTTTTTCTCCCTTTTCTCCTTTGTATGTAGTGCTTTCAAAAAGGGGCTTTCTTAATGTATTATTGGATGCGCATCCAACCATTATAAGACTTAAAATAGAGCAAATGAATATAAATAAGGGAATTCTCATGAGGTTTTTTTTTAAAAATAAGGATAGTTAAGCTTTAAATAAGTGTAAAAGATAAATGTTATTAATACACCAATGTGCAACAAGTTTTAAAGCTATACGGGGTCTGAAATACAGTTAATTAGTGAGTTTTTTTTTGATGCGAATTGATGTCAGTTTTTCTAAAGGAATGGAGCTGGATAAAATTATTTGTTCCCTCAGGCCAGAAGAAAAATAATTTAAATAATGTGTCCCTAAAAAAATTGAATTCTCGTACCTGAGATCAATCCCATTTGCTTTTTCATATTCATCAGGTCTAAATCGGAGATTTTTACCGTTAAAGGAAATTTGATTGACAATGCCAAATAATTTTGAATTACCCAGATGCTTCAGGTTATAGTATGAATTGAATGGTGTTTTTCTTGCGCTTAGTTTTCCATTATTTAAAAAGTAAATAAAATCTGACAATCCAAGAACATCTTGTCCGTCATGAGAAACAATGATGATCGACATGTTTTCTTCATCTCTTAATTTCAATATATGATTAAATAATTTGGCCCTAAGCTGAGAATCTAAATTTGAAAAGGGCTCATCTAAAAGTAGGATATCTGGCTTTAAAGCAATGGCTCTTGCAATGGATAATCTTTGTTGTTCACCTCCTGATGCATGTATGGCTTTTATATTAGAAATATCAGTAAGCTTAAGAAGCTTCATTAGTTTTTTAAGCCTTTTGTTTTTTTCGATTTCACCAAGTGATATCAGTGCTTCGCGTATGTTTTCTTCTACGGTATGATGTGGGTCCAAGTTGTAATCCTGTGAAACGATTTTTATTGTTTCATATCCTGGAACCAAAAGCTCTATTGGATTTTGAAGTTTATTGCCATTTAAAAAGACCTCACCGTTGTTGGGCGTTAAATGACCCGCCAATACATTTAATAATGAAGATTTACCTGCGCCACTTTTACCGACCAATCCCATGATTTGGCCTTTTTTTATTTTAAAGCTTATGTTTTTTAATACTGGCGCATCAAATTTTAAGGAAATGTTTTTGACTTCAAGCATTTATTTTTCAGGGTCTTCGAAATTATCGATTGTATTCTCCTGAAAAGAAGTTGGAAGCATTTCTGGGAATAGTTTTGAAATCATTGGTAATAATAATGCACCGCCAGGAAGAAGAAATATGGCGAGCGATGGCATTGTTTTAAGAATGTCATAAAATTGTTTTTTCATCAATTCCTTTTCATCATTTGATAAGTCTTTTACTGTTGACTTACTCAACAAATCCATGAACTCCTTACTTTCTTTAAGCTCACTTACGATTTTCTCTTTATTCCTTCCAAGTATTCGTGTCCATTTACTTTGAATATTCTTGTAAAAAACTGAAAGTGATTTGTCCTGATTAATAATCGAAAGGTTCGATCTGTTTTTAAGGATAAATGTCCTGCTAAACAATGAAGCTTCCTCAACTTCTGAAGGATTCAGATTGAGATGTTTGCCAATTTCTCGCAGCTTACGTTCTTCATCAGGTTTGACTTGATGCGTGCCGTAATTCAAATAAACACATAACTCAAATATGAACTTGCGGTGCAACAAGTTTGAAGGATATTTTATCTCAATGTTTTGGTCAAGGGTATTTCTGATGTATGCTTCTAATTGCTGTTTTATATCCTCATCTAGATTACTGGATTGAAGTAAATACATGAGTAAACGCATTTCTTTTTCTTCAATTACACCATCAATTTGAGCAGACTTTGTCATGTGAAAAAGCACATTGAAAACAATGTTTTCATGGAGGGCTTTGGCATCAAAATGGTCTTCTTTTAAGAAAGTTGAATAAAGTAAAACGTCAACAAAAACAAGTCCGTTTGAGCTTTGATTTAGCCAATAACGACCATCACCGATTTTGGATTTTAACTTTACACGTTCATTAATTATCTTTTCGATTTTAATATTTTTGTTTTGATCAAAAGTCAAATTCCAAAGACTTATTTTACTCCCGTAATGTTCATAAAATGAGGCAAGTGACGTAATGAAACTTTCATAGATATCATCTTCATTTGAGTGGTAGTAATTATAGGTGAAAAACAGGTTTTCAAAAAGAAGGAGTTTAAGTTTTTCTTCACTGGTAAGATGTGAAACATATTTTTCAGGACTGTATAAATTTGATACAGGATAGCCGTATAATAAACCAGTTTGATTAAATATGTAATGCAAGCAGTCCTCTAAGGAATGAGATTTGAATTTAAACCCAATATTAAGTTCTCCCTGCTGATGCAGGTGAAAGAAAAATGAAATCCAATTTTTCGACCCTGGAGAAATTCTGTTTTTATCTAATTGCATACCTAAGTGCCAGGCCTCCTCCCCATGCAAATCTTACATTTGGTGTAAAGAAAATGAAAGGACCAGTATCAAGTGAGCAATTGATTGGAACTTCTTCAAAAGTGTATTCTATACCTAAAACACCATTTATCCCTGTATGTAAAAATGCTCTGTCATCAAGATTATTGGTGAATCCAATTAAGGCTCCACCTCCATAATACCATGAAAAACCACTTTCTAAAGCGCTATTAATTTCATAATCTAGCATTACAAATGCACCTGAGCCTCCCTCATTTGTGAAGCCGCCTAAACTGGCTTCAAGAGCCGTATTCGCACCTATAAAATGTTTTGCATTTATTGTCCCAAACCCTGGGTAACCCCCTTTAATTCCAATTGCAGTAGAATAATTTTGTCCAAAAGACCAAATAGATATGAATAGAATGGAAATGGTTATAATCAGCTTCATGTTTTTTTTAATTTCTTCAAATTTAGATTTTACCTGCAAGTGTGCATGCTTTAGTTTGGGTAAAAAATACACTGCCATCTGTTGAAAAAGCTTCAAAAAGCATGACGTAAACCCCAATACTCGCTTTAACCCCCTCATTTGTAGTTCCATCCCATGAGAAAGAGCCCGTTGTTCCTAATAATTCGTTGCTAAAAAGATTTTTAATAATTCTGCCCTTATCGTCATAAATAGAAACTTGTCCTAAAAGACCTTCCTTATTTAGATCGTATGTTACTTGTAAGACATCTTCAAATCCGTCATTGTCAGGAGAAAAAACATTGTTAGTAAAGCTATATTCCCCGCTGTAAACGGCAGGAATGTATTGAGAGTTGACACGCCCTGGAGTACCAAACCCTATATTTTCTGCAGCAGAGTGCCAATTGAAAGCGTCATCAGATGGGCCATTAGGGTCAATTCGTTCTAATGATACTCCATCCGTGTCATCCAAAAGAGAAAAGTGCCAATCCGAATTGTATGATACTTTGTCAATTAAATTAAATCCATTCATTAAATAGATGGTACTTGAGTCATTAGAGTAGGTAGGAAGATCGCTAATTAAGAACTTTCCGCTGACGCTTGATGGATAATTTTCAATGATAAAGCTAGAATCTTCTCCAATAACGACGTGGTCTCCTGGTTGAAGCACATAATGATCATTAATCATGTCAAAATTGTCAATAGTGTCATTGTCGAAATTGGCAAATTGCCAATTCAACAGATCAATGTATTTTTCTGAATTGTTGAAAAGCTCAACCCAATCTTTACCATCATTATATGGATTACTAACAAATTCGTTGATTACGAGGTCTCCGAATGTCCCCATTTCTGTCATCGCAAAGGTGGAAAACATTTCATTAGAATTTAGCCAGCAATCTTGAGCATTTTGAACACTTATTGAATATAAGGTTCCTGTTTCGATGTTTTCATTGAATTCAATAATCATACTTTGAGCAGGTGAGCTCGCCACATATATGTTTTGAGTGGTCAACCCGGGGGCCGTATAAATTGAGGCATTAACGAGAGAAGAGGAATCCATTCCTTCACTGAAATAGATTTCTAGAAAGTTTGGGGGTAATGCGACCAATTGAATGATAAATGGCGCGTCTTCGTCTGGTGTGTTATCATAAACTGAGTTTTCAAGACCGGGAGACCCTCCCGTAGAAGAAATAGATGCAATCCAATTGCTGATATCAGAGCAAGGGTCATTTGGGTTAATGATTTCTAGAGAGTATCCTCCTGATTTTTTAATGTCGTCTTTGTACCAATCATCAGTATATGAAACCATGTCAATTTGTATACCATTTGGGTCAATCAGAACTACGTCGTCACCTGCATTATTTAAGCTGGGAAAACTAGTTACCGGAAAGGTTGAAACCAAAAAAGAGTCTACATCTGATGTAGATACTAAAACAGCATAGCTGTTGGGTAGCATCCATCCCGAACCAACAGTCCCGCTCGATGATGCATCATTTAATTTCCAATTACTTAGGTCAAATATTTTATCACTACCATTATAAATTTCTACATATTCTACATCTGGTAGTCCGATAATTGGAGAAGGGTCCGCAAAAATCTCAGAAATAATTACATCTCCGGGAGAAGGAGT
>JABJEE010000247.1 GCA_018665005.1 Flavobacteriales bacterium | reverse complement strand
GAATTGGTTATTTTAATCAATTCAAGCTCGGCATCTGCGAGTGAAATTGTTGCAGGAGCAATTCAGGATAATGACCGCGGAGTTATTGTCGGACGAAGATCTTTTGGAAAAGGACTTGTGCAAGAAGATCAAAAACTAAGAGATGGAAGCTCCGTACGAATAACGGTTGCACGTTACTACACGCCTTCCGGTAGGTGTATTCAGCGACCTTACACAGATAATTACGAAGATTATTATAATGATCCAACGAGGACAGAGGCATCCATGTTTACAATTGACTCCTCTTTATTTAATGACTCTTTAAAATACCAAACCGTTGGTGGTCGCGATGTTTATGGTGGAGGTGGAATAAGCCCTGACATCTTTGTACCATTAGATACCACAGGAACTGGGCTCTATTATTCTTCACTTCTTTGGGGAGGAGCCATTAATCAATTCGCGTTTGATTATGTAAAAAGAAATCAGTACTTCTCACAAAACCCATGGTCTTCCCTAAATCAATATAAAGAGGTATTCAAAATAGATGAGTCGTTAATAAATGAACTTGTTGAATATGCCGATTCGGAACTGAATATACATGCATACAGTAAAAAAGACATACAATATTGTGAACGCAGATTGTCCATCCAACTCAAAGCTGAAATCGCAAGACAGATTTGGCAAGAAAACGGCTTCTTTTCGGTATATAATGAGTTTGACTCAGAATTTCAAAGTGCTTTTCAAGCATTAGACAAATAGCCCAATTGTTATTATTTTACTTCAATGGCTACTTCATTTTTCCTGCCTAAGACTTGCCATGGTGCGTTATACCCCATAAACTGAATGTTTCCAAACGTTTCTATCCCTTCTGACTTAACACTCGCAAGTAACTTTTTGGAATACTTTGCTATTTTCTTGTTGTTCGCATATCCCGGAAAAGTTAAAACAGCATATTTTTTTGGAGAGACTCTTAAAATTTCTATCTGATCAGAATTTGGTTCTGGAAGACTGGCCATAGAATGTTCTTTTGGCATGACAAAGGACATTTTTGTTTCATCACCCATATCCATAATAACTGGAGACGTCATGGCTATTTTCTTTTTCTCATCATTGCCGCCAAAAATATAATTCGCTACAGTTCTAAACCCATTACTGGAGGAAGATTCATAAGATTTACTCTTCACTACTGTCTGAGCTACGATCATTGATCCGTATTGTCTAAGCTCAAACTCATCATAAGCCTTTAATAAGGTGTACTTTGGCGATTCTATTTTTGAAGATTGGTATGCCATGAAAAACTGACTTAAAATGAGCAAAACAATAGAGATGGATATGAAATAAGAGATTTTAGACATGGTTTTTGAGTTTAGCTTGTTTAGTTTCTGTTTTTGTATTTTTTTAAAAATTTCATCTTTCGCTCCTTCCCCACCGAATTAACATACGGATGTGTTGGATTATTTTTTTCAAAATCCTGATGGTAATTTTCGGCCTTGTAAAAGGCATTCATTTTCTCAACACTCGTAGTTATTCGTTTAAATTTATTTTCAATCAACAACTGGCTGATAAATGCTTCAGCTTTTGCCTTTTGGTATGGTTCAACATAAAAAATTGCCGACCTGTATTGCGTGCCTACATCGGGTCCTTGTCTGTTGAGTGTTGTAGGATCATGAGAGTAAAAAAACACCTCCAACAACGTTTCATATGAAACGCTTTTTCTGTTAAAGGTTACTTCAACTGCTTCTGCATGACCTGTTAAACCTGTACAAATTTCTCGATAAGTAGGATTCTCTGTTTTACCGCCACAATAACCTGATTTTACATCTATAACACCGGGTATTGCTTCAAAAATGGCCTCAACACACCAAAAACAACCTGAAGCAAAATAGGCCTTATCTCTTTGAGCGAAACTGCCAAAAAAAGAGCATAACATTAGTGCAAGAAGAAAATAGCCTTTCATTCCTTATAAACAAATCTTATGTGATTAAGTTTTGTTTAGTGTTTGCTTTTTCGGTTTTCTGCTGTAAATGCAAGAAAGATTACCAAAACAATAGATACGATTGTACCTATGGCAATCCACATTGTTGTGTCGTGTAACATAGTTTTAAGTTATTAGTCACATCTAATTTACAAAAAAAACGGATAAATCCCAATAATTCATCAAATAACCGCGAGTTGAACTTGTTGATAAATAGATAATTAGGCGTGATTTGCCTATTTCTGTTTGGTGAATTTAGTTCTGGATCGTCCTACTTGCAGGTAGAAATGACCTGAGCTCAATGATGTAACATCGATTTGATTCGATCTAATTAATCCTTTTAAAACAAGTCTTGATGTGGCAAGCTCATATATTTTAAATGGCTCATTTTGCTTTTCTATTCGGATAAACTGAGTGCTTGGATTTGGATAAATCAAAATTTCTTTATTTCCTTTGGGTATTATATTTAATGCTTCACCATTAAAATATTCTGAAAAATCAAATTTTAATAATTTTGGAGGTATGGTAATTACAGAGCTTATCTCCTCTGAACTCACAAAGCCAGAGGCGTTTCCGTTAAGTGCAATTCCTTCTGTTTGACCAAGGGACAGCATGCTCCCTATCTCTATTCTTCTCTTGTTACCCGAGAAGAAATCGTTTGCGTTATAATCCCAAAGCATCCAAATAAAACTAGTGTAGAAGTTTGCACCATTGTTTTTATAGCCCAAAAGCATTACACTTTCCCCTGAAGAATCAATTGACGCATCGGTAACAAGACCATCAACATTAAAACTGTTCTTCAATATTGCGGTTGCAGTATCAACCCACGAAATTGGTAAACCATAAAGTTTTGTTTCTTGATCTATCCAGTTTTTAGAAAAAAGATACATCGAGTCTTCTGTACAAAGGAAGGCCTCGCAATCATAATTGTGCGCATTAGATCCCCAAGTGAAATCAATTTGATCTTCGTAGCGAAATACGCTTCGTGCAGCAGGCACTTGGTTTAACGATGGGTCTTGAATGTCTGCCTTACTAATTTCATAAATACAAAGGTTTTCTCTTGATCCAGAGTTGTTTCCAAAATCACCAACAAAAACACTTTGACTGTTTTGACTAATGGCTTCCCAATCCACATTAGAAGCGCTTAATATGCTGATTTCTCTAATTATACTCCCCAGTGTATCAAGCTCAAAAATAGTATTTGAATTACCGCCATCATTAATGGTAAAAACATGATCGTTAAAAACGATAATTCCAGAATTTTCATTTAAAAGTGAACTGTTTAAATCAGCCACATCTTCCATCGTATAGTTTGTTGGTTCATAAATACATGAACCATCATTCACAGTTGCACCACTTGAATAGTTACTTGCCAAGGGGTCTGTGCACCCTTGCTGAGCATTTACAAACGTTGTGGTACATGCTAAAAAGCTTAAACAAATAATTTTTTTGACCAATCTTCTGTTTCTTGTGATGATAATAAATCCAATTCTGACAGATAAGTTACAACCTTTTCCATTATTTTATTCATGTCCTGCTGTTTATCATTCCATTCTGTTTGAGAAAGCCAACTTCTTACTTGATGCAAATCAAGATTATATCTCCAAGAAATGATTTCAGCTGTATTCTTAGATTCCTTGGCTTTTTTTGACCTGTTTTGAATGACCTCAATGACTTTTTTTAATTCTTTTGGATGATTTTGAATGATTTCTTTTCTTGCAGCAATAACGAAGGACGGCCAAGGAGTATAGACTTCGCCAATACGTTTACATTTTCTTTGATCAACATAAGGTTGCGTCGTGTATTTCTCCCATAAAAAAACTTGCGCTTCTCGGTTCTCAAGAGCCCACAATCCTCCGTAAACATCTCCAACCACATTAAATTTCATTTTTTCTGATTGCAGCTGATTTTGATCTGCCATAACATAAGACATCAAATGTGAACCAGATGCCTCTCTCGAAATTGCAATGGTTTGGGCATCTAAATCTTTTATCGTTTTGAATCTAGATTTAAACGGGACATGCACTCCCCAACACAAAGGGGTGCTTACATAAACATCTAATATTTTTGCGTCTAACCCTTGAAGTATAGATCTGCTAATGCCCTCGGTCAATACAATCGCTACATCAATCGATTCCGTTTGAAGCCCCTTTATCATTTGGCCTGTCCCTCCACTCATGTCGGCCCAATGTAAAGCAATGCCTTCTTTTCTAAATAATCCTTCCTCAATGGCTATTCTCCAGGGGTAGTTAAAGTGTTCTGGCACCCCGCCAACTTTTAGCCCTAACATATTATGCTGGTTTAAAGATTTGTTTTTCATATAGTGTTTTGTACTTGCCGTTTTTCAATAGTAACTCATTATGTGTCCCTATTTCCAGAATTTCCCCTTTGTCCATTACAACAATCTGATCTGCTTTCTGGATTGTGCTGAGTCGGTGAGCAATAACTACCGATGTCCTGCCTTTAGTAAGGTTAATGGTTGCCTCTTGGATAAGCATTTCAGACTCAGTATCCACACTCGATGTTGCCTCATCCAAAATTAATATTTGAGGATCATAAACATACGCGCGAATGAAGGCGAGTAATTGCCGCTGTCCAACAGATAAAACTGACCCCCTTTCTCCGATTGAATAATCGTATCCATTTGGCAGTTGAGTAATAAAATCATGCGCTCCCACAGCTTTTGATGCCTTTATAACCTCTTCTCGAGATATCGTCTCATCTCCTAAAGTTATATTATTATGTATGGTATCCGAAAAAAGAAAAATATCCTGCAAAACAATCGCAATATTATCTCTTAAGTGAGACAGTTTAATTTCTTTAATATCTACCTCCCCAATTTTAATCGTGCCTGATTGGTGTTCGTAAAACCTACCCAAAACATTAACTATTGTTGATTTTCCCGAACCAGTTGCACCAACAATTGCAATCATTTTACCCGTCTCTATTTTTAGGTTTATTTGTTTCAGAACATCGGTGTTTTCTGTATATGAAAAGGAAACTTTATCAAAGGAAATGTCTTTGCGGAAATCAACCCCTTCGTGCTTGCCTGAGTCTTGTCGATGGTCATTACGGTCCATTATTTCAAATATTCTCTCCGCACGAACGATTCCCCG
>JABJEE010000246.1 GCA_018665005.1 Flavobacteriales bacterium | reverse complement strand
CCTTATTAAAGAAAGAGCTCGTTTTATAGGCGCCTTGCTTTACTTCGCCAGAGCTGCATTGCGTAATATTCAAAACAATACCACCTGTTTGGATAAAATTTAAAAGACATTTTTGAAAATCGGGATTTGAAGGTGCATTGCCTGAGCCGAAAGATTCAATGACAACGGCCTTGGTCTGATTGATGTTAAATAGTTCTTTATAAATGGCAATATCAAATCCTGGGAAAAGCTTAATCAATGCAATATTACTTGACGCCTTCAATAAAAAAGTTGGCTGATCCCTTTTTGTTCGTAATAAGGAGCCCCACTTATACTCTATACTCACACCAGCAATAGCAATTTCTGTATAATTTGGAGATTGAAAGGCTTCAAACTGATTAGAGCTTACTTTCGAGCTTCTGTTTCCTCGGTATAATGAATACTCAAAATAAACCGCAACCTCCTGAATGATTGATTCTCCATTAGAATCCTTTGCAGCGGCTATTTCAAGAGCTGTTATTAAGTTTTCTTTACCATCTGTTCTTATTACACCAATTGGCAATTGTGAACCTGTAAATATGATTGGTTTTCTAAGGTCCTGGATCATAAAACTTAATGCAGAAGCCGCAAAAGACATGGTGTCTGTACCATGTAATATTACAAATCCATCAAAATGATTGTACTCCTTTTCAATCACCTTTGCTATTCTTGTCCAATCGTTCGAACTCATTTCGGAGGAGTCAACAGGTGTTTTAAAGCTTTGAGTTGTAATATCTATTTGCAGTCGATTTAACTCAGGTATATGTTCGTATACGCTATTGAAATCAACACTCCCTAAATGACCTGATTCTGGATCTTTAATCATTCCGATCGTGCCACCAGTATATAAAACTAAAACTTTACTCATGATGTAAACTTTTGAATATTAAATAGCTCTTCTGCATTCAGAGTTGTCTTTTCGATAATTTGATTTTCTGAACATTCGTATATTTCAGATAGCTTGGTCACCACATACCTCAGGTAAGAACTCTCATTTCTTTTTCCGCGAAATGGTCTTGGAGCCAGGTAAGGCGAATCCGTTTCCAACAAGATGTTTTCGAGGTCTATATTCTTAATCACATCGGGCAATTTAGACTTTTTATAGGTAATTGTCCCACCAATCCCCATTTTAAAACCCCCGTATGAAAGAATGTGTTGGGCATCGTTTTCTGTCCCTGAGAAACAATGGAAAACCCCACTTAAATCACGGTCGTTTTCCTGGTCTAGGACCTGAAAGATTTCAGGGTAGGAATCTCTTGCGTGTATTACTATGGGTAATTTGAGTTCTTTTGCCCACTGAATTTGTTTACGAAAAGAATCTATCTGCTCTTGGACATATGTTTTGTCCCAGTACAAATCAATTCCAATTTCTCCCACAGCGATATACTGTTCTTTAGATTTAAATAATTCTATCCTGATTTCCTCTAAAGTCTCCAAATATGTTGCATCAATAGAGCATGGATGAAGTCCCATCATAGGAATGCAATTTTGTTGACTATCACATAAATCAAGCATTGGTCTTATTGATTCCATGTCAATATTGGGCAACAAAAGATATTTAACACCCGTTTCCTTTGCTCGATTTAAAACCTCCTCTCGGTCTTCATCAAATTTTGAGCTGTAAATATGTGCGTGAGTATCTATCATTTCTAAAACAAAGATAAACTCAGCCCAATTTGGAATGGGCGTAACTGAACACTTTGTTCTGACGGAAATAAACTCAAAGGATTAAATATTCCAATTAGTGACCAATTTCGGATACCAAATCTGCAATACACTGCAGTGTATAACCACCTCATATCTTGCATTCTGTCTTCAGAATATTGCTCTTGTTCATCCTCCCAAAACTTTGTTTTGGAAAATATCGCCGGCTGAATTCCTAATCTCGCTCCCAAAATGAACTTGACGTGTTTCCACCCCAAAGACTTAAACCTTAATTCAAAAGGGATATAAAATTGATGTATGGTTAGCCGTGAATAAATCAAACTGTCATTTGGGCTGGGCAATTCCGTATCAACGGATTGGTGTTGCGTATTAAAAAAAACCCTTTCAAGAGAATGGTTAAGGTATGAATAGCCTAATCCTAAACCAAAGGTGACCCGTTCAGTCGATTGAATTTGAATGTCTTTGTTGAGACTAAAATGATAACCAATAGAGTTCCATTTGTTTTGAAAAGGATTGATATCTCCCAACCATGTATTGTAGGTGGCATCAATAATAAATCGATTGTATTTCCTGTAATCGGCATCCGTAATCGGGCGGTTTCCATTAAAATACCAAAACAAACCGGGTCTATTTCGAGAAACCAAATTATCGTCTTTTTGGCCAAACAGAAGACATGGGAACAACAAAAAGATTAAAATAAGTCTCATTGTATATTTCTTATTGATTTTTCCCATTTCCAGGCATCACGAACACCATCATTGATATCTCTCGTTGCCTTCCAACCTAATAAAGAATGAGCATAATCGACATTTGCATAAATTTCAATCACATCTCCAGAACGCTTAGGACCAAATGTATAATTCAGTTTCATATTGTTTTCTTCTTCAAAAGCATGTACAAGTTCTAAAACGCTAGTTCCTTTTCCCGTCCCCACATTTACAACTTCATGACAACCGTTCTTTAGAGACAGCAAATGATCTATAGCTTTGACATGTGCTTCTGCGAGATCCACAACGTGAATGTAATCTCTAACACAAGTTCCATCTACGGTTGGGTAATCCTTGCCAAAAATTACAAGTTTTTCATGTATCCCAGCTGCTGTTTGCGTAATAAATGGAAGTAAATTATTCGGTTTTCCTACTGGGAGCTCTCCTATTAATGCTGATTGATGTGCTCCAATCGGATTAAAATACCTCAAGCTCATCATTCTTAATCGATTGTTGGAAATAAACAAATCACCAATAATTTGCTCCCCCAACCATTTTGTATAGCCGTATGGAGAGGTTGGAATGGATTTCGCTGTGTTTTCATCTACCTCTTTTAAACCCATTGGCTCTCCATAAACCGTGCATGATGAAGAAAAAACAAAAGGAACCTTTGGATTTTGCTTTAATACATTTAGCACAGATACCAATCCGGCAATATTATTCGAATAATACTTTAATGGATTCTCTACCGATTCACCAACAGCTTTATATGCCGCAAAATGAATTACCCCCGATATGGAATACGTTTTAAATATTTCCTCTAGTCTATTTTGGTCGCAGACATCACAAACAACATGTGTTGGTTCATATCCGATTATTTGGGTAATACGTTTTAAAACAGATGGATCCGAATTTCGATAATCGTCTAAGATGACCGGATCATAACCAGACTTAACCAACTCTACCACGGTATGAGACCCGATATAACCTGCTCCACCTGTGACCAAGACCTTTTTTGACATGTATCAAAGGTAGAGAAATTCAACTATTTTTATGGTGTGAAAGAAAATGAATTTAATTTCAAATCAAGACTTCCGAAAAGGGCTTCACGACTCACCTTGTTACGCCTGGTTATTTATGCGATTATATCTGTCGGTTTACTGATTTATGTTTATAGGTATTATTTTTGATAGTTAAAAGTTAACAAATGATTAAACTACTTGTGTATTTATTGATGGCTGGAAGCCCTAGTAAATCGGATTTAAATCTGGTAATCAAAGGTGTTGATGACATTAAAGGGTCTATGTATATTGCGGTTTTTGACAATGAGGAATCATTTCCGGATTTTGGTAAACAATTGGTTGAAAAAGTGCTGCCTGTGGATTCAAAGACGCTCAATTACACCTTTAAGAATTTGCCTCATGATGACTATGCTGTTGCCATCTTTCATGATAAAAACAACAATGGTGTGCTTGATAAAAATGCATTTGGGTTTCCTCTAGAGCCCTATGGTTTTTCAAGAAATGCAAGAGCTAGATTTAGTGCGCCTGCATTTAATGATGCTAAAATTGAGCTACACGGCGATGAAACGATTGAAATTAAGATTCAATAATATTTCTTTTACTCAAACTCAATAAGAACTTCTCCCTTATCCACGACTTGTTCTTCATTGATGAATATCTCTTTCACAATACCTTCCCCATCAGACTTTAGGATGTTTTCCATCTTCATGGCTTCTAGAGACAGTAGCGAATCTCCAATATTGATTTTATCTCCAATTTTCACCATAATTTTAAGTACCCTCCCGGGCATCGGCGAAGAAAGCTCTTTAAGTTTTTTCACTTTTTTCTTGTCGAGTCCCATTTGAGAAATAAGATCGAGAAGATCGTATTTTCGTTTTACCTCAAAAACTCTATGATTCAATTTTAATTTTAGGGTATGGTCTTCTAAATTTTGTTCTAAAACTTCCCCGTTAAACATTTTGCCATTGAATGTCACAACAAAATAATTTCTGTCTAACCATTCTAATTTGGCATTTCCTTTTGGAGTCTGAACCTCTCCATCAATTAAAAACACATTGTTCTCTGACATGTCACAAAGTTATCATTTCTCAGTCTACTTTAGAAAGACTGAATTTAATGTCGTTTTCCGCCTCAATGGTCTCCGTGTAATAATCATTGTCAAGATCTTTAAAAACAATAGTATTGGCCAAAACTTCATCTGAAATATATTTTTGATTGTCTTTAATGGCCTTTTGAATAAATTCGGAAGACTCTATTCTAATGGCTATTCGATCAGTAACATCTAAACCCTTTTCCTTTCTAGAGTTTTGAATCCTATTGACAACCTCTCGGGCAATCCCCTCTGATTTTAGCTCATCTGAAATGGAGATGTCTAAAGCTACAGTCAGGCCCTCTTCACTTGAAACAAGCCACCCCGGTATATCTTTGGTGACAATTACAAAATCATTTAAATCCAGCACCACAACATCACCATTGACTTCTCCGGTCCACTCTCCCGCCGCTTCAAGTGATGATATATCATCTGAAGACCATTCCGAAATAAGTGAAGCAAGGGCTTTCATGTGTTTACCATATTTGGGCCCTATCGTTTTAAAATTCGGCTTAATACTTTTTACCAAAATGTCATTGTCCTCTGTGATGATCTCGAGTTCCTTTACATTGACTTCTGAAAGAATAAGGTCTCTCACATGGTTCAAGTGATTCACTGTGTCCTGATTCATGATGGGAACCATTATTTTTTGTAATGGCTGACGAACACGAATACGCTCTTTTTTCCTTAATCCCAAAACCAAAGAACAACAACGTTGAGCCAATTCCATTTGAGACTCTAAAGTACTTTGAACCACCTTTGAATCGGAAATAGGAAAGTCTTCTAAGTGAACTGAGAACAATGTTGATTTTTTAGATCCTTGATTTAAATCCAAATACAGCCTATCCATAAAGAAAGGTGCAATAGGAGAGGCAATTATTGAAATGGTTTCAAGACAAGTATATAAAGTTTGATATGCGGCAACTTTATCTCTTGGGTCATCATTTTTCCAAAATCTTCTTCTGCATAGTCGAACATACCAATTAGAAAGCTGCTCGGTCACAAATTCTTGTATGGCCCTCCCCGCTTTGGTTGGCTCATAAGAAGAAAAACTGTCATCTACCTGCTGAACCAACGAATTGAGCTTTGATAAAACCCAACGGTCAATTTCTGGACGTTCATTAAGTGGGATTTCCTCCTGAGAGAAGTCAAATTCGTCTACATTTGCGTATAAAGAAAAGAACGAGTATGTATTGTAAAGTGTGCCAAAAAACTTGCGCTGAACTTCTACAATGCCTTCGATATCAAACTTCAGATTATCCCACGGTTGAGCATTGGTAATCATATACCAACGCGTAGCGTCAGGGCCATATTTTTCAAGTGTTTCGAATGGGTCAACACCATTGCCTAATCGTTTAGACATCTTTTGACCATTCTTGTCTAGGACCAAGCCATTTGAAACTACGTTTTTATAGGCCACTTTTCCAAAAACCATTGATGATATCGCATGAAGCGTGTAAAACCAACCACGAGTTTGATCAACGCCCTCTGCTATGAAATCGGCAGGATATGATGTGTTATTCTCTATTTTTTCTTTGTTTTCGAATGGATAATGCCACTGTGCATAAGGCATTGAACCCGAGTCAAACCAAACATCCATAAGGTCTGATTCACGATGCATGGCTTTGCCCGATTCTGAAACCAATACCATCGCATCAACAATATGCTTGTGCAAATCCACTTTGTTATAATTGTCCTCACTCATGTCTCCAGGCGCGAAATCAGCAAGTGGATTATTTGGCATCATTCCTGCCTCAAGAGATAATTGACATTCATTCTTTAATTCTTCTACCGAGCTGATACACTTTTGCTCAAGACCATCCTCTGTTCTCCAAATTGGAATAGGAATTCCCCAATACCTCGATCTAGAAAGATTCCAATCGTTCGCATTTTCCAACCACTTTCCAAATCGCCCAGCACCAGTGGATTTGGGTTTCCAGTTTATGGTATTGTTTAATGCGACCATGTTTTCTTTATGCTCGGTAACACGAATGAACCAAGAGTCTAAAGGATAGTATAAAATGGGTTTATCTGTTCTCCAACAATGCGGATAACTATGCTCATATTTTTCAACCTTAAAAGCCTTGTTGTCTTCTTTTAGCTTAACGGCAATAAGAACATCCACCGATTTATCGGGAACCTCATCAGCAGAATAATATTCGTTTTTGACATACATTCCTGCGAAATCAGTAACTTCTTTTCTGAATCTTCCTTGTAAATCAACCAAGGGAACTAAATTGTCTTGATCGTCTCTAACAAGCATAGGTGGAACTCCTGCATCCTTAGCCACTTTTGCATCATCTGCTCCAAAAGTAGGAGCCGTATGCACAATTCCTGTTCCATCCTCCGTGGTAACGAAATCGCCTGATATAACTTGAAATGCATTTTCAGGGTTTTCATCCGGCAAGCAGTAATCTAGCAATTGCTCATAACGCAAACCAATTAAATCTTTACCTATGCAAGTTTCACCTACGAAATAAGGAATTTTCTTATTCCCTTGCTGGTAAGCATCTAATTCATTGATGTCTTCTGTTTCAAAAAACCCTTTTGCAAACTGATAACCCACCAGGTTTTTGGCAAGCACTACATTTGTCTTTTTAAAAGTATACTGATTGAATGTTGTTACGCAGACATATTCAATTTTTTCGCCCACAGTTAAAGCTGTGTTTGAAGGTAATGTCCATGGAGTTGTAGTCCATGCCAATAAATACAAGGATCCATCAACATCGAAAGGAGTCTTTGCTGATTCAACTACTTTAAATTGTGCAACGGCCGAGGTATCTTTAACATCTTTATAGCATCCAGGTTGATTAATTTCATGAGAGGAAAGTCCTGTCCCTGCTTTTGGCGAATAAGGTTGAATCGTATATCCTTTATACAATAAATCTTTGCGATACAGCTCAGAAATAAGCCACCAAACAGACTCCATGTACTTCGACTTATACGTCACATATGGATCTTCCATGTCTACCCAATACCCCATTTTTTTGGTTAGATCATTCCAAACATCCGTATACTTCATTACTGCTTTTTTACAAGCCGTATTGTATTCGTCTACGGTGATTTTTTTTCCAATGTCTTCTTTGGTGATTCCCAACTCTTTTTCCACCCCAAGTTCCACGGGAAGACCATGCGTATCCCATCCTGCTTTTCTCTTTACATGATATCCTTTGAGGGTTTTGAAACGACAGAAGATATCCTTAATCGAACGCGCCATGACATGATGAATGCCTGGCATTCCATTAGCTGAAGGTGGGCCTTCGAAAAAAACATAAGGCTTGGCATTTTCTCGTGAAGACATCGATGCTTCAAATATAGATTCACGATCCCATCCGTCCTGAATCTCTTGAGAGATCTTCGGAAGATTTAACCCTTTATATTCAGGATACTTTTTGCTCATTGTCAATTCTTTAAAGAAGGTGTAAAATTAGGAAGATTCATTGAATTATGGTAGAAGTATCAATTGAATTCATTCTTGAAGCAAATGGAATTTTATGAAACAAAAAAAGAGGCTTAAGATAAAGCCTCTTTAATTTATTGAATTTTAATTCTTTTAGTCAGACCTTCTCAT
>JABJEE010000245.1 GCA_018665005.1 Flavobacteriales bacterium | reverse complement strand
TATGCCCCCCAACCATCAATATTATTGGGGTCACCATCAAAATAGGTGACATTGTCTTGTGTCCCATGCACCTCAAGTATAGATACCTCGCTAGTAGGATTGCAATCGTCCATGATGTCTTGCATGATCATACCTGCAATTGGTGCAACCCCCCTAAACGTCTCAGAAGCCTGACATGCAAGCATATAGCACAAATCTCCACCATTCGACATTCCTGTACAAAAAACCTTATCTGCATCCAAGGAATAAGCATTTTGGAAATACGAATTCAAATTCTGTAAATAGGCAACATCATCGACTGTTTCATTATTTTGAAAGTCATATCCAACATTAAAAAATGTATTGCCACCGCCATCTTCGATTCCTTGTGGGTAGCAAACAGCAAACCCATATTCATCTGCAAGTTGATTAAATTCAGAATAATTCATAATGCCTTCCGCTGAACCAGTGTAGCCGTGACAAACAAAAACCAATGGGCAATTTGGAGGAGCTGATCCTGGGTGGTAATAAATGTATTCCCTTTGAATGCCCCCATCTTGTATGGTTCCGTATTCGAGAGCTTGTACGTTTTGGGAGTAGACATCATTGTCAGGGTTATCGTCTAAGGCTTGGCCGTTCACATTGCTAACGGTCACATCTAAATTGTAAAGCCCGGATTGTGAAATTGTCCAGGTATCCTGATGGGTAAAGTCATAGGTAGCTAAAGAAGACAAATTGAGTCCTGAAAAATTTTGGGTATACGCAACTCCTCCACTAAGGCTCCATGTGATGTCAAAGGATGTAATGACCTCCGCTCCGACATTGCTTACGGTTCCAGTGATAGGTATAGTGGTTGGGGCGTCCTGATTTCCATTTATAGAAAGATTGGACAGTGCCGCATCTAGGCCTTGAGGTTCAAATAAGACCACATCATCAATGGCCCATCCAAACATCCATCCACCATTATCATTGTAGTGAAAAGCAATGAGAACATTTGAATTGCCAGTCAAAATACTTAAATCAAATGATTGCGCATCCCAATCCCCATCATCTGTTCCAATAATTTCAGACAAAACTGTCCACGTTGACCCATTGTCAAATGAATATTCTAGTGTTGCCGTTTCAGTATCCCCGCCAAAACTTCCACCATCATAATAATTTTCAAATTGTAAAGCCACAGCAACGGAACTTGAAAAATCCATTGGTGGCATAATTAAATAATCCATGCTTTTATCACAATCACAATCATCATCATTTGTCCCAATAATATTGCCATGTGGCGCGACGGACCACCATTGGCTCTCTATGTTTTGATTGGTGCCTAAATTCCATCCTCCATCAGAGGCATTGGTTGAAATAGACCACCCGATTGGCAAACTTGATCCTTCAAAATCTTCATTAACTAATATGTTTTGTGAGTAGGCTGATCCAAATATAAATAGAGCAAATAGGACAGTAGCAAGGTTTTTCATGTTTTAAATTTGTTCTAAAATAAGATTTTAAATCAAAAAAAATGAATCCGTTTATTATTTAAAACTGCCATCAGGCAAAACAGTGGGCAGGTAGAATTGTGGAGCAAGGGATATCAATCAATGACAATTGACTTTTGTAGAAGCACATCTTGATTCATATTCATCAATACTGCACGATATATCCCTTTTGGAAAAGAAATTACATTCAATTTGTTTAGACCTATTCGAACTTGTAATTCCGCTACCTGACTCCCTTTCACATCATAAAGAAGGATCGTGCCTTTTCGATCACTATCAATAATCAACTCATCTGATGCTGGATTTGGATAAACGTGAAATTTAATATGAACTTCATTACTAGTGTGAAGGACAGGGTCCACTTCTGCGCAGGGATAGTTATAAATTGTACCAGATTCAAATCTTAATTGTGCTGGAATTCTATTTTCTTCCATATTATTTGGAGGCCCAATTCCTGCCCATTCTGTCGTATTTAAAAATGAGGGCATAAAATTGTAAAAATAGCTTTCATCCCCAAGAGTTTCTGTTCCAATAGGTGTAATGCTTCCCTTATTATTGTTTCCGTATTCGAACTGATCGACGCCTTGTATTGAGTAATTGACAAAGCTATATGGTGATGTTGTATTGGGGATTTCGTTACCCACCAAGTTTTGAGAGGGGGATGTGGCATCACTAAAAAATATTCCAAATAAAGACGCTCTGTTTCTTAGAAAAGTATTGTGCGGTCCATTGGCGCCATGTGAGTTATCAATCACTATGTTCTGACCACTGTTTTGTTCAAATAAATTTGCAAAGGGATAATTACCGTGCAGGACCATATCTCCTGCTGCGTCACTCGGAATAATTGGATTGCTACTCGTCCAATAAGGATCTGTTGAAAAGTTATACGAGAACACATTGCCATTTGGTCCGGCCTGCAATAGCATTGAATGCCTCAGATGTTCAAATATATTGTCTTCAATAAGACATTCATTTGTGGTAAACTGTAGCGATACTCCATAGGCTCTTCCTCCTCCTCCATAATCAAAACCGTGATGAAAATAAGAACGGCCAATTTTTAAGTTAGATGAATTTTCGGCAACCACATGCGAAAAAGTACAATTTTCTGATTCTACATTTTTTAACCAACAATTTGAAGCATATCGAAATGCAAAATTTGACGCTTGTTCTGGTGCTGCGTCATCGAGGCGAAGTAGCTTTAAGCATTCAATACCGACATTGGATTTCATTTGCATTTTTTTAAACTTTGGCGCCTTTTCGATTGCAAAATCCATCCGCAATGCTGATTCGAGGAAAATTGTATCACCTATTACATTCCCCACTTTAATAATCTGACCCACCGAGTTGAGTGCCCAAGAAGACGTCACTAAATCATCATCCTGCTGAAAAACCTTGATCCAATCACCTGTACTTACTTGGGTGCTTTCATTAGATTGAATATAATCTTGCCCTTTAAGAGCGTTCATCGAAAGCAATAGCTCAGATGAATTATCAATGCTCCCGTTTACCCTTATGGCATCACCAGAACCTCCAAGATCAAAAACAAATTCTGTCTGATTCATTCCTTCTCCTTGTAGGATCTGATTTGATAGTAAATCGATGGTGTTATTAAATAGATAATCACCTTGAGGAAAAAAGAACACCACCCCATTTGAACCAAATTCATTGATTAAGCTATCCATTTTAATATTATTGGCATCTATCCCTGTATTATCGAAGCCTTCACTAAGTACATTTATTATTGTGAAGTTCAAGGTACTTGTGTCGCGCAATCCAGCATCATTCCAAGACACCATTCGGTCCTGTGGCACAACCTGAGCAGAGGCCAAATAGCTACAAAATAAAACGTAGAAAAACAGGAGAGACGTAAACCTTGAAATCATTTGAGTCATCGTCATATCAATTAAAGATACAATAATCTTTTTGGCTTATTCTGTAATTTGGAACCTGTGTTCAATAGAACCATCATCAAAAACCCATAAAAAAGGACCACTTTGATGATTTTTGACTTCCCGCCCCATATAATCAACGATTTTTAAAAGGTGTTTGGTCTGGTTAGAGGATTCAATTAGTCCAACACTCTGAAAACATGACTT
>JABJEE010000002.1 GCA_018665005.1 Flavobacteriales bacterium | reverse complement strand
TTTCATGTTTGTTTAACGGGACCAGGTTGATTTGGTACAGACTGAAGGGGAAGAATCTAATATATTAAAACAATGTCGTTTGACATATTCTAGTTTAATATAACTTTAATCCTTGGTGATTATTTCACCTTGCAACGCACCTAGCATACCTGTAAAGACCCATCCCTAATGCCACCAATTCAACCCCTCCAACGAATAGCGGAAAACAGCTTCATCAACAGCTCAATATCTCCCTCCAAAAGGTCGAGAAGCCTCCCTCCTGCTCCACACTGATAAAAGCACTTTTCGAAAGGAAGGTGCTTTTTTCATTTTAGATCAATTCGGCGCATGGGTCGACATCAAAATGTAATTTGACCTATATTTGCTTATGGCTATTATAACCGGGTTTTTATTGGGTTTAGGAACCATGCTCTTTGTAGGGCCTGTGTTTTTTTATTTGCTTAAAAGCACCCTGGAATCTGGTTTTAAAGCTGGAGTTGCTGTTGCGTTAGGTATTATTCTGGGTGATGTGATTTGTGCAGCAATTGCCATGTCATGGTCACACTTGTTTTTAAACAACTCAGCCTTTGATTTCTGGGCTTCAATTATCGGGGGAAGCATACTTCTCATTATTGGATTGAAATACACCTTCAAGCCCAATTTAAATACGACTGTAAAAGCTAAAATCAAAAAACGATCGACTATCTTTTATTTCGCTAATGGTTTTTTAATCAATTTTATAAACCCCTTTGTATTTGCCATTTGGATAGGCTTTGTATCCTACAATCAATCTCTTTACAACGAGGCCTCTACCCTGCTCTCAATAGGCATTACGCTCTTGGTGATTTTTTCAACTGATGTTTTGAAGGCCTTTTTTGCTCAACGATTAAGTCATTTCATTCAACCCAAAATGCTTGGTAGAGTATTTCAAGTATTTGGAATTGTTATGATTGGATTTGCAATTCGATTGCTGACCTTTCCCTTTTTATAAATCAAAAGTAACTTCGAATCAATTCCCTTTGATCCGTGTCCACAGCTCGCCAAAAATTCCACCTGCGGATTTTTTAAACTCATTTTTTGCACGCTCTACTTTAATTTTCCCGTATTTGTCAGGAATCAGTTTATAACGCCATAAAAAAGGAGATTTATTGATGTCAAATCCCATTTGACCAAATCTCAGGTCTACAAAGAACAGCTCTCCTTTGATTTTCTCAAGCACATACCACCCTGCCGAAATCTTAATAAGCTGCTGAACTTCCTTTTGATTTTTATAGGGTTCAATCAAATGATGGTTTTTAGGAAACTCTTTTGAGAACTCAATTTCTTGAGAATCAAATAGCGAATAATTGGCCACCTTAAATCCTGTTTTGGTTTCCACCAATGCATTCCAAAGTATGGTGTTTAATGGGGTTGGCTTGCTGTCCAAATCAACATATTCTACTTTGTCCTGATTGAGCTTCTGAGAAAATTGATAATGCGCATAGCCTTTGAGCATAATGGTAAGTATCATATAGGAAGAGCTCACGATTAAACCCAAATTATTAAACATGCTCCGTCTAGGGTTACTCCTCTTATGGAACATGGCGATCAATAGAAATATCAGAAAAGGAATGGTATACAATGGATCAGCAACAAAAATATTCTTGAACGCTATTCTGTATTCAAAAGGCCAAAAGAATTGTGTGCCCCAGGTGGTATGATTGTCGAGCAAAGGATGGGTCACAATACAGAGAAAAAACAGCTTGGTCCAGGGTCGCATTCCTATGCTTCTCTTTTTATGGATTTTATTGGCAACCCACGCCATTATTGGGGCCATCAATATGGCAAAAACCAATGAATGAGAAAATCCTCGATGCATTTCGGTTGCCGTTATGGGATCCGTGAAGTAACGTAAAAAAACATCCAAATCCGGAATGGTTCCGGCGATAGCTCCCCATAACATTGCTCTGCTTCCAATCTTTTTTCCTAATACCGCTTCTCCAACAGCAGCTCCTAAAACAATTTGGGTTAATGAATCCATTACTATTTAAAATTGGCTTTAAAGGGTTTTCTTAGCTCAAATGGACTCGGTTTCACGGATTGAATTACATTTTTCAATATCAGGTTAGACAAGCTTCTTTTGTGCTTTATGTATATCGTCATATCTACAGGCAAAGCACCCACAGCACTTTTGATCAGCTCAGAGGTTCGACCAAATTGAAGCTCCGTTACTCTTGCTTTTATGGCTTCATCAACATAATCATAAAGAATTCTTTGGTAGATGTCAAACTTCTCGTTATACGCATAATCAAGCCCAACATAGTTGGCATCGAAAGATGTGGTGTTTATAAATGAAGTACTAAACCCTACCAAAAGGTCATCGAGAAAGTAGGCCTTGAATAAAAAAGCATCTCCTAAATTCTTTTTACACGCCGCAAAAGTTTCAGGCGTCATCGTTCCGATATGGAAATCTGATTTCTCAAGGACATTGTCAAACAAAAAACGAATACGGTCTTTATGAGAAATGATCTCTTCTGGATTTAACGATTTTACTACTAGTCGTTCTGACCTTCTAAATACCGCATTTGCGCGCGTCCTGAACTTTGTCTTCATACTGGCAAGATAATCTTGCATTGTATTCCATTCGTTATGGATGTTTAGAACCATATTGACGTCAATCTTAAAATCAAAATATCCTTTTTCGATAAGAGCATTACCTGCATAAACTGTATCTGGCCAAAAATCTTTAAAAACATTTAGAGATACAATATCTTTTAGCTTATGATCTACAATAATTTGCTTGTTGACTTTGTCCATCTCTACAAAGGCAGCTCTCGAATCTAAATCATCAGTCCAAAGCATTCCGTTCTCACCCGCAGAAAATACATTCCCACAAGCCAATGCATTAATGCTTAAAATGTTTTCAAGCTTTTTCTTAAAAGGAAATCGCAGCTTAAATACAGAGTCACCAAAGCGACGTCTTTTGTCCACGAATTTTACCAAGACAAAAACAGCAATTAAAACGGGCTTGTTATTTGAATTGTAAGAAATGGAAAAATAAAAACTCATCTCATTTTTCATCCCCCTTTCAAGGGCAGTCAGATAGGGAATAGAAAAATAGATGTTTTTGCCTTGTAAAACGCTGTTCCAATGCTCTTCGGGAACTTGTTCAATAGCGCTGAAGGTATGTATAGTGCAATTGGAATATTCAGAAGTTTTTGTAGACAAGACTTGTGTTTTCATTCAGTGCCGCTAAATTAATTAATCTCACAATGAATAAAGAATATTTAACACCTCTTAATGCGATGGCGGCATATGTATAATCGGATCTTCAAACGATAAGCAATCTTTAAAACAAAAAACCCGGCACAATGTGTCGGGCTTTTTTATGTCTTTGGCTTATGGTATTAGGCCTTTTCTGGCTCTTGTGCCTTTTTTGATTGTCTGTAAGGAAAGGAATGAAAGATGCTACGCTTCGAAAACCGAATCTGCTTGTCTGAATTGATGAGCTTCTTAAATAAAGCAGGTGTTACGCCGAAATACTCATAGACCGCTCCATTGGTAAAAGAGATCTCTAAAAGCAAACCTTTGTGCTTGTAGTTCTCAATCCCGCAATCGTCAATTGTCTTTTTGTATTCAGGAAGATTCTTCTCTTGGGTTTCGGGTGCCATACTCACCAAGAAATGGTAGGCATCAATCACCTTTTGCCCCATCAGCTCCGCTTCTTCCTTGAGGTCATCATCATCTTGAAACTTATCTGGGTGCCATTGCTTGACAAGGTTTCTGTAGGTTTTCTTTAAATCCTTAAGATCTAATGCGCCTTCTACATTAAAAAGTGTCTTGTATTCCTTAATTCGTTTCATATGCCTTGGTTTAAAAAAACAAAAGTTTTGTAACTCAATTGTTTTCCGGGTGCAAAAGTACGCATTTGTTCTGAAACGATTTTAAAAGTTAGATAGGCAGTCAATTATACTATGTAACCAAAAGTATAAACGCATTTATAGATAACTAAGAATACATCTATGGAAACACATCTTCGCTATCGTCAATCAGAAACAGGAA
>JABJEE010000034.1 GCA_018665005.1 Flavobacteriales bacterium | reverse complement strand
TTTTAATGACTTCCAAATTTATGATCAAATGGGACGATCGGTTTATCGTGGATCACTAACAGGCTTTTCAACAGAGGTCCCTTTGCAGCATTTGTCTAAAGGCAGTTATATCATTCAAGTAACTGGAACTTATAAACCAACAAAGCTCGTTAAGGAATAGCCATATTTTTTACAATCTTACAAACTTGTTGATATTAACTATTTCTATTATTTTAGTACAAATTCTATCTGCATGAAACATCTTTTATTCGGACTTTCGCTTTTGACAAGCATTTCGTTATTCGCTCAAGTTCAATTGACAAGAGATGTGATGGCATCTGCGGGACAAACGGCTTCAGGTAGTAATTTCGAAATGAGCTATACCATAGGTGAGCCATTTACATTAACATTAGACAATTCTTCTATACACACCTTGGGTTTTCAACAACCTGACACCAAACCAGCAACTGAACTTCCCTTTGCGATACCAGGAGGGATTTCTCCAAACGGAGATGGGACAAATGATTTCTGGCTACCCATTGGCTTCGAGAATTACCCAAATGCTACTGTCAAGGTATTTAACCGTTGGGGACAGGAAGTCTTTTATGCTACCTCAAAAATGGCGCCTTGGGATGGTACGTGGGGAGGCAATGAATTACCTACTGCCGATTACTATTATGTCATCGATATGGGAGATGGTCAAAAATACAATGGTGTTGTAACTCTAAAGAAATAATGACTAAAAACCTGAATAAGTTATTTTTCACGTTCATTATCACTTTTATGTACTATGGACTCAATGCTCAACAATTGCCCATGTACAGTCAGTTCTATTGGAACGACTTTGCCATCAATCCCGCTTATACAGGATTGACAGGATCACCACGTATTCAGTTAGGTTATCGAAACCAATGGTCTGGATTTGACGGCGCACCTTCTACATTTACCTTAGGTGGCCATACCCTACTCAAAAAGCAAAACATTGGTCTTGGCGGCATGCTCTTTTTAGATGATACAGGTGGAGCAATGAGACAGACCGGAGCAATGCTCAATTACAGCTACATTTTAAAATTAAATAGCAATTCTAAGCTGAGTATGGCACTCTCTGGAATTATAAATCAATACAGCTATAACGGCAGTGAGATTGAAAATATTGACCCGGATCCTGCGTTAAGCATGAATGTTTCTCAGCTCGCTCCAGACATGAGTTTTGGACTTGTGTATTCACTTAAAGACAAGCTTCTTATTGGATTAGGAATCAATCAGTTAATACAAAGCAAACTGAATAAACTTGATGAGTTCAACAACTTGTACACAGGCAACAATCGATTGATTCGACACTACCATTTATCGGCGATGTACACGATGGCCATTAACGATAATATTCAGCTTGACCCCTACCTGCTTTTGAGAACAACCTTTATCAATGCACCTCAATTTGAGCTGGGTGTAAAAAGCACATTCAACGAGCTATTTTTTGTAGGTGCGAACTACCGACATCAAGAGTCAGCGATTGCCCTGCTTGGTGTGAATTATAAAAATGCGATTTTAGCTTACAGCTACGATTATCCTTTGAGTGATATTCGATCGTATTCTAATGGTTCACATGAAATATTATTGGCTTATCAATTCAACAAACCCAAAGAAGAACCTGCTCCTGTGGTTGAGGAAAATCCTGACAGAGATGGTGATGGCATCTTAGACAAAGATGACTTATGCCCTGATGTTCCTGGACTAAAAGAATACAAAGGATGCCCTGATACAGACGGTGATGGCTTGTTTGATGCGATTGACGACTGTCCTAAAACCTTTGGACCTAAAGAAAACAACGGATGTCCTTATCCTGATACGGATGGTGATGGACTACTAGACAACTCGGATGATTGCCCAAGTATTGCTGGTCCCATTGAAAATAGAGGGTGTCCATACGAGGACACCGACGGAGATGGACTCTTGGACAAAGACGATGAATGTCCAATGACCCCAGGCCCGAAAGAAAACAACGGATGCCCTATCATTGAGAAAGAAGAGCAAGAAGTATTAAATACGGCTTTTAGCAACCTTGAATTTGAAACCAACCTGGACGTTATTAAATCAGGCTCAAAACCTGCTCTTACTGAACTTTCAAAAACGCTCAAAAAGAAACCAGATTGGAAACTAAAACTTTCAGGACATACGGACAACGTGGGTGACGATGATGCAAACATGATTCTTTCAAAGAAACGGGCTGAGTCCGTAAAACGATTCTTGACATCACAAGGAATTGATGAAGGACGAATTCGAACAGAATACTTTGGAGAATCTCAACCGATCGAAGACAACACAACTTCTGCAGGACGCCAGAAGAACAGACGTGTAGAGTTCAAAATTATATTTGATTAAGATTTTTTAATAGGAAAATCAATCGTAAAAACCGTTTGATTTTCGGAGGCTTTAGTTTCGATATTCATATCCTTTTCAGATAAAAGATATTTCACAATTCCTATTCTCAAATCATTCGAATCCCTTTTTGCATTCATGATGATATTGTAATGGTGCTCATTCAGTGAATGGCTTTGAATGGATTGGTTCAGAGAAAACTGAACCTGAGTGAAACCGTCGTTTTCTTTAGCTGTCACATGTATTTTCATGGGCGCTTCGGATTCCTCAACAAGAAACACCATGAGGTTATACCACAATTGAAAAGTTTTAAACTCATTGACAGAACTTAAATAAACTTCGGTATCTATATCATTGATAAATGTGCCCTTTTCATTGATATTGGTTTCAATAATGGTTACTACAGAAGAAATACTCTCATGTAAACGGATATCTTCAAAATCCTCAGCTGACTGAAAGTCCAATGCTTCACGAACAGAGGAGACTACATCTGCAGATTTATTTGTTGCGGATATGGTGGTTTGGGAAATCATTTTAATTTGACCAATGCATCTTGCCAACTTGTATATGGGCGGTCTATCTTGACAACCCACAAGAAAATTAATAATCTGTTCATCAGGATTAACAATTTGAAGTTCTGTGAGCTCAGAAGCTAGTGTTTTCGATGATTCAGATTCTACGCCAAAGCGATTTTTAAGCGCCTCCTCCAACTTTTTCGATTTTTTAATCTTCATACTGAAACCTGAATATGAATCAGCTTCTTGATAATTGGATAACTGAGAAGCCATGTCTAAATCCTCTTTAGAGGAAGTCGGTAATAAATTATTGACAAGCTCATCCATCAAATAATGAAGCCCCTCTGCCCCTGCCTTAATGGCTCCAAGTGGACTATTTAATTCATGAGCAACCGTTTTGGCCGTTTCACCTAAAATAAGCTGCTGATCTTGCTCCAGAATTTTTTGTGATAGAAACAAGTTTTTATCTTTCTGTTTGTCAATGATTTTATTTTGCCGATTGGTTACGCGAAATCGATTATACAAAAACAAGACAAACAAACCCAAAAAACCAATCCCTCCATAAAGTAGGTATTGCTGATTTCGTTTAACCTCAAGTTCCGAGTTTTTCCTTTTAATGGATTCGTCTTTAGCCTGTGTCAAAGCGGATTGAATTTCTATCTGATTCGCAAAAGAAATACTGTCTTGAATTTGCTGGAATTGAAAATTAGACTCAAGATCCATCGCCATAATCTGTGATTTGGCATCTCGTTTTGCCAAAGTATCTTTCTCTGAAGTATAATTTTGCAGCATTTCAAGTGCCCGAGACTTATCTCCCATCAATAAATATATATTATGCATGTATCGGGAAGCTTCAGAACGTATTTCATAGGATCCCATTTCGATTTCATATTTTCGTGCATTATTAAAAAGCTTCAATGCCTCGGTGTATTGTTCTTGAAGGTAATGGAGAACAGCCATATTGATTAATAAAGTAGAACTACGAATTTCATTCCCGTGTTTTTTGGATTCGGATTGAGCGAGCTGAAACATTTTTTCCGCTTTTTGAAATTGACTCAAATTCATGAAGCATGCACCTTCATATAGATAAATCTCGAATTTCAACTCCGTACCAACACCAGATTTAATCAAGTTTTCACCATTTTGTAAGATTTGAAGTGCCTCTTCAAATTTTTGTTGATGATACTTACCCTTAACCAATTTGATTAGTGCAAGAATTTGAAGTTGCGTGTTATTTGATTGAGCCGCCAATACAGCTGCCTCTTCGAAAGGGCGAATTGAAGAATTTACCTCACCTAAATAAACATAGGTTTGACCAATTGACATGGCAACATTGCATTGTAAGTCCAAATCATCCATTTTTATGGCAATTTTCTTACATTTCAACCAGAACTCAAAAGCTTTCACAAACTTGTCCTGGCGATCATATAAATTACCAATATTGAGATAGCATTGTGCTAATTTTCTGTCATCATTAAGTAATTCAGCATATTGCCTAGCAAAACTATAATGATACAAGGCCGAATCTATTTCGTTATATTTCAAAAAGGTGCCACCCATATTCTGGTGAAAAAGAAAATAAACATTTCGTCCCTTTTCAGAGGTCTTAGAAAGTTTTTTTAATTTAGAATACGACTCACTCAGGTACAAATGAAATTTAGAATCATCGGAACCTTTAACCGCATGTTGAATGAGGTAATTCAAGCATTCAATTTCTTTTTCGATTCGGTTCAATTCATCAAAATACGCAGCAGCACGAATTAAAGAAGTATCTGAATCCACTTTATTCAAAGCCATCTGCGCCTTTCCCAAATAAAAAAGAACCCTTGCCTGTTCTTCTCGATTATTGATTTTTAGGGTGAAATTATATAATTCCACAGCTCCAGATTCAACAGAGCTAGGAACATTATGATAAACGCTGCTCATTATATTTAAACTTGAATCTACTTTTTGACTGTCAGAAAGTCCTGATTGACTTAAAATAGTTTTAACAGCTGTAATTGCATCTGTTCTTAATTTTTTCGATACGGATTCGATTCTTTTTGTATCAGTTTGAGAGTGAGCAAAATGACAATAAAAAAATAGAAGAAGAACACATAATATTCTAAACATGATTTTATGCAGTGTGAAGATGGTGAAGTGAAAAAACAAGATGAATTCCACCTTGTGTATCTGAGCATGATAATTTATAGGTATCAAAAGTCATTTTGATGCTGAATTGAAAAGAGGAGAATACAAATTAGTCGACCCAAAAGTAACAAGTAATTTGAAAAGAAAAAAAAATGATAATAAATTGATAATGAAACAACTATGAATTATCAAAAATTTAAACAAAAATATAATTCATCTTTTTAGTTATAAAAGGCATCTTTAGACTAAAGTCAGACGTCTAGATAATACTAAACTTGCTATGAACAATTTAATGCGTTTCCAACTCCCTTTATTGGGGTGTCTTGTGTTGACTATGATTCCTTATTTCATGGTAGCGCAAAATGGTTCGAGCAAGCACAACTCTTCCTACTCCATTTCCTCTCAACAAAACAATAAAACCGAGGAAACCATCCGATGTTATACCATGCAAATGGATTCCATTCGGAGAGCTCAAAATCCAAATCTCCCTTCATTGCAACAGGAAGAGTTTTTATTTCAAAAACAATTACGAAAATATAAAACCGGCAAAAACGGAAAAGGAAGTATGGAAAAAGCAACGCTTTTAACCATACCATGTATTTTTCACATCATTACAGATGGCGCAGGAGCGGAGAATATCTCTGCGGCTCAGGTTCAAGCTCAAGTGGACCAGCTCAATATTGATTTTAGAAATCTAGCAGGCTCTAACGATCCAGCAGCTGCAGATGTTGAAATTGAATTTTGTCTTGCCATTTTAGATCCATCAGATAACCTTCTGGCAGAACCAGGAATCAACAGAGTTACTGCATATGGTGAAGGTCCTTTTAATACAGGAGTTATTGACAACACTATCAAACCAGGAACATTTTGGGACCCGGACCAGTACATGAATGTTTGGGTTGCAGATATCACTGGCGGTATATTAGGTTATGCCCAATTCCCGAGCAACTCTGGCCTAGGAGGGTTAAATGCAAATGGAGGCGCAGCAAGTACTGATGGAGTCGTTCATCTATATTCAACGATAGGATCTGTAGCCAACCCCTATCCTGGAGGTGCACCCTACAATTTAGGAAGAACAATGACCCATGAGGTAGGCCACTGGCTTGGCTTGAGACACATTTGGGGTGATGCCAATTGTGGCAATGATTTTTGCGGAGATACGCCTCAATCTCAAACATCAAATTTTGGATGTCCAAATCTGACTACTTGTGATGGCGTTCAGGATATGGTTGAGAATTATATGGATTACACAAATGATGCGTGTATGGATATATTCACCGCGGACCAAAAAGACCGTATCAGAACCGTAATGCTCAACTCACCAAGACGGGCACTGTTGCCGAATTCGCAAAAGTGTGGTCTTCCAGTTCCAACCGTGAGCTTTGTAGTTGAGAATGGGGGAACAATAAATGAGGGAACCAACTGTGATTACGTAGACCTACCTGTAGATATGCAAATCTCCTTGCCTCCATCAGATGATGCCGTTGTTAGCTTTATTCTTGCGGGAAACAATACGGCAACACAAGGCGTTGATTTTGACATTATACCCACCAACATCACATTTTCAGCCGGATCCACAAGCAACCAAAGCTTTGTACTTCGCATTTATAACGATGCCATTATTGAATCAAATGAAATAATAGAGCTTCAAATTGTTGTTACGACAGTAGGGGACGCTGTTTCCTCTTCAACGGCAGGGATATATACCCTGACCATTCTAGATGCAAATTTCGTTGCATCTAACATCTTGTATGAAGATTTTGAAGGTGGTGGACTAGGTGTATTTACCTCACAAGGAGCTGCCGGTTCAGACCTCTTCCAAAACGGAAGCACAAACACGGCTTCAAGTCAATTCTGGATTATAGAACCG
>JABJEE010000244.1 GCA_018665005.1 Flavobacteriales bacterium | reverse complement strand
CGTCTCGTATCCATGAAAATATCCGATGGCATATCCTTGTTCAAAACGCGTTGCATTATCTCCGCCAACACTAAATTGTGCTCCTGGCAGGTAATCAACTCCCTCTGGAACACCGGTTACCTTATTGGTAATGGCTGAGAAATTGAAATTAACATTTGCCATTAAAGCACTTGTGAAACTTGTGTGATATCCGAGCTCTATTTCCAATCCTTTATTCGATACATCACCCGCATTGATGATTGGTGAAGCACCACCTGGCCCATATGAACCGAGAACAGCAGAAACGTCTGGTTGAAATAGAAGATCATACGTATTTTTAATAAAGTAATTGGTCGTGAAGTCTACATGATTCCAGAAAGTCATGTCTAAACCTGCGTTAAACTGACGAGTGGTTTCCCATTTTAAATCAGGATTTGCAGCCCTGCCAAGCGCCGTTCCTATGGTGATCAAATCATCAAAAACATAAACTCCCTCTCCATTTAACAAAGCCCTGTATGCGAAGTTTGCTATCTGGTCATTACCTGAAATACCATAGCTCAATCTCAATTTCATGAAATCAATAAACTCCACATCAAAAAAGGACTCTTCAGATATCAACCAAGCACCAGACATGGTTGGGAAAAATCCATATCGATTATTTGGTCCAAATTTACTCGAACCATCTCGCCTGATGATTCCTGATAAAATGTATTTGGAATCGTATATATATTCAGCCCTTAAAAAGGCAGACAAAAGTCTTTCTTTGAATTCCCATGATCCGACATTATTTAAATAACCTCCAGCGGCAGTGTTTGCAGATATATCCGCATATTCCCAAGAATTATTCGGAATGTTAAACGCTGTACCATTTAGGTTTTCACCTTTTCTTTGAAATACAGACATCCCAAGTGTTGCCTTTACTTTGTGAAGTTCTGCGAACGTCCTGTCGTAATTAAAATAGCTTTCAAAAGTCAAATCTGTAAATGTAGATCTAGACTCATATACACTTGATCCTCTCTCTATGAATACGCTGTCTGCTATTTCTACAAGAGGGGATTCTAGCTCAGCATTTAATGCTGTATTTGCATATTTACCAGGCCCATACCAAGCCAGTGGTGAGAAGGATTTACTTTCAACAGCTGCATAGTTGTAATTAAATCGATTCGTAAATGTCAAATGTTCATTGAATTTGTACACCAATTCTTCTTTCCCTACAAACTTGTCTGATATGCTATAATTGTAGCTGTTTTCCATTTGAGCTATTGGGTTTATGATATCCGCCACCTCATCCAAATAGCTATAATTCCCATCTAAAGTCCGAATAGGCTCATTTGGAAACGCATTGATTGTATTGTATAAAACTGAGCCGATTCCGTTTTCAGAAAGGGAAGAACGGTTGTCACTTGAGAATAAGAATACTGAATTTAAAGTGAGCTTATTCGATAAATCTGTGCTCAGGTTCAAACGTGTATTGTATCGCGAAAAATTAGACTTTGCCCCCCCGACAATTCCTTGTTGAGAAAAATACGTGGCTCCTAAAGAATATCTTGTATTCCCCGTTCCACCACTAATTGAAAGGTTATAACTTTCTACTGGTGCACTTTGAAAAACAGAATCCTGCCAATTGGTACCTTCTCCTAAAGCCGTATTAGCAAACGGCATATCTTGACCTCCAAAGGCAAACATCTCGTTTTTAATTACGGCATATTCCTCTGCAGTTAGAAGGTTTAGTTTTTTAGCCGTCTGTTGAACTCCTTTATAAGCATTAAATTCAATTCGAGGCTTGGAATTAAGCTTCCCTTTTTTTGTCTCAACGATAATAACTCCGTTGGCTGCTCGTACTCCGTAAATACCTGCAGTGGCATCTTTCAACACGTTGATCGATTCAATATCTGAAGGATTAAGGGCGTTGAGCCCATCCGAATCATATACTACTCCATCAACCAAAATTAATGGGTCATTATCTCCAAAAGTGGATAGGCCCCGAATCCTAATACTAGAAGACCCTCCGGGAGAACCTGAATTTGTATTGATATTTACTCCAGAAATTTGACCCTGCAATGCTTGATCCATTCTAGACAAATTCAATTTTTCAATATTTTCACCTTTAACTTTCGCAGAAGCACCGGTGAGTTCTTTACTCCGTGAACTTCCGTAACCTACAATAACCACTTCGTCCAAAACCTGACCATCGGTAGACATTTGAACATCAATAGTAGTACGATTTGCGACAATGATTTCCTGTTTGTCAAATCCAATAAAGAAATACGTAAGCGTAAGTTCTTCATTGTTTTGAACTGTAATGGAGTATTTCCCATCAAAATCTGTAAGTGCACCATTGTTGGTTCCTTTTTCAACAACTTTGACTCCTGGCAATGGGGTATCCTTATCATCAGTTACAATTCCCGTGACCGTAATCTGCTGAGAGAAAGAACTGAAATTAAAGGCAATGATTAGGCCTAAAATCGTCATGAATTTTTTCATAAAATAGCTTTTTTGAATAGGTAAATATATTACAATATTTTTAATAAGTGTTAAAAATACACTATCTAATTGCTAATCCTTGATTAACAGGTTTTCAATTTAAATAATGTAAGGTTTTATTATTTGGTATTTATACATTTGTGTGTGTCTCGACTCTGTTTTCAAAATTAATAATCAAATAAGAATAATGAAAATCCGACTAACTCTGCTTTTCTATATTTGTTTTCACCTTTTGTTTGCTCAGGTGGATACACTTATGGTCTATAGTGAGGTCATGCAAAAGTCCATCCCAAACTTGGTTATTAAACCTAAAAACTATAATCAGAATGGTAATTCTTATCCTGTTTTATATCTTCTTCATGGCGCAGGCGGGTACTTTAGTAATTGGATGTTCCGTGTACCCGAAATTGAGCAATATGCGAGTGACTATAAGCTCATCATTGTATGTCCTGATGGAAATAAAACAAGCTGGTATTTTGATAGCCCCATTGATTCATCAAGTCAATACGAAACCTACATATCAAAGGAGCTCGTAAAAGCAGTAGACAATAAATACAATACCATAAAGGAGAAAAAAGGAAGAGCTATTAGTGGCCTAAGTATGGGTGGACATGGAGCTCTATATCTCGCCATACGGCATAATACCATCTGGGGCGCAGCAGGGAGTATGAGTGGAGGAGTAAATATTGTTCCCTTCGCTGAAAAATGGAACATTCACGAAGTAATAGGCCCATATGAAGAGAACAAAACGTTTTGGGAAAACAATACGGTTATCAATATGACCAATCTTATTGAGAACGACCTAAAGTTTATAGTTGATTGTGGTTCAGAGGACTTTTTTGCTGATGTAAATCAAGCCTTCCACGAAAAGCTTGCAACTAAAGGCATACCGCATAGTTACAGTGTTCGACCCGGGAACCACAACTGGGATTACTGGCGTGAATCAATCAAAGAGCACCTGGATTTTTTTGACACTTACTTTCAGTCCAATCAATAGCTGTTTTTGGTATTAGGAAAGGGCTAATAAAGAATCTATCATTCGATTTCTTACCATTTGAACGATTCGCTTATTAATGGATCGCTCCCATCTCAAATAGGTTTTGAACTCATCGGGGGCTAGTTGGCCCGTAATCATTCCTTGAATTTCTTTTTTGAAAGCGTTGTCACCTAAAAATGCCTGCTCAATGGCCATCGTGCGCTTTCTCGTATCCATCAAATGAAAAATAACCTTTTTGGAAGTGAAGTAACTTCTCACTCTAAGAATCAAAATATCATGTTGCATTTTTATCACAGGTCGAAGCACCATGTTTTGGAATAACTCTTCCTCCTTCACATCTCCTTCAGTAAGCGATGACGGCAACTTTGGCCTTACTTTATCCATTGAAAATCAATTATTGTAAAATGAACCCAGTACACGATCCTCAAACTGAAAACCTCCTTTGGCTTCTTGCTTGTCAAGTTTGTTGTATTCCACCAATCCCCACAGTAAAAACTCTTTTAAAAACAACTTGTCTTCCTTACTGGCAAGGACCTGATACATGTCTACAATTTCCTCTAGAGGAATAACATTATTGAGTATTGCCGCATATTCTTTATCTGTCAGTTCTGAAGAAAGGGAAAAAGAGCTGTTTTCCATAAACCAAGAAACCACCTTGTCAAATTCATCTGTGCTTCCTGGTTTACTCAGCTTTTTGATTTCCCTAAAACTCTGGTTAAATAGTGTTTTAATCGCATTGCCTAAAAGCAATAATGCTACGTTTTCAGCTCCTTCTTGCTCCCCCTCGTAAACCAGCTCAACTTTCCCGGTAATGGCAGGAATGATAGCAATGAAGTCTGTCATTCGAACGGATGTCTTTTTTTGATTGGTCATTAGCATTCTGTAGGTTGCTCCACTAATCAAGTTCTCATACATCGTGATACTCATTCTTGCCGAAACACCACTCTTCGCATCTATCAATTCATTGCTCCTCGCTTCGAAACCGATTTGTTCAATAAGTGTTTTTGCCAATTCCGGGACAAAAATGGCATCAGATTCGACATGTTTAGCTACCTCTTGATTGGTTATTGCTTTCGACAATTCAATAGAGGAAGGGTAATGCGTAATGATTTGAGATCCTATTCGATCTTTAAGCGGTGTTACAATGCTTCCTCGATTCGTATAATCTTCAGGATTCGCTGTAAATACAAAGTTGACATCTAAAGGCAACCGAATCTTGAATCCTCGGATTTGAACGTCTCCCTCTTGTAAGATATTAAACAAAGCCACTTGAATACGTGCCTGCAAATCAGGAAGCTCATTAATTACAAAAATACAACGGTTGGCCCTCGGGATCATACCAAAGTGAATGACACGTTCGTCTGCATAAGACAATTTAAGATTGGCAGCTTTGATCGGATCTACGTCTCCAATAAGGTCAGCAACTGTAACATCTGGCGTGGCCAATTTTTCAGAAAAACGTTCTGATCGATGCACCCATGCAATTGGGGTTTTATCTCCCATTTTTTGCACCAATTCTTTGGCATAAAAAGAAATGGGATTCATGGGGTCGTCATTGATTTCGGAACCCTCAACAATCGGAATATACTCGTCCAAAAGATTCGTTAGAGAACGTGCTATTCTTGTTTTGGCTTGCCCTCTTAAACCAAGTAGATTGATATTGTGCTGAGATAATATGGCATGAATGAGCTGAGGGATTACGGTATCTTCATAACCTATAATGCCTTCAAAAATCGGAGCTTTGTCTTTCAACTTTTGTATTAAGTTGTCTCGAAGTTCAGCTTTGATTTTTTTTGAAACATATTCTTGTTCCTTTAATGACCCAAGGGTCGTCATTTTCTTAATATTCATAATTATCTTTTAATGTTTTTCTTGCGGTTGGTTTCGTAGTCTTCAAAGATCATTTCACCGAGTCCTTTTAGGCCTGTGTAAAAAGCTTTGCCTTGATTTGCAGCGGTAAATTCTTGAACAAATTGTTTGAGATAGGGGTCTTGTGCAATCATAAAGGTCGTAATTGGTATTTGAAGTTTCCTCGCTTGTTTTGCCATGTTCAAACATTTCCCTGTGATGAATTCATCAAGACCGTTGCTGTTTTTATAATATTCACCATTGGGTAGCTTTATACAGGATGGCTTTCCATCAGTAATCATAAAAATCTGCTTGTTGGTTTGTTTTTTTCGGCGCAACATGTCTAATGCCAAAGACATTCCAGCCACCGTATTGGTGTGATAAGGTCCTACCTGCAAATAAGGCAAGTCTTTCAGTTTTATGGGCCAAGCATCATTTCCAAAAACCAAAATATCTAAAGTATCTTTGGGGTATCGTGTTCGAATCAGCTCAGCCAAGGCCATGGCCACTTTTTTAGCTGGAGTAATGCGGTCTTCTCCGTAAAGAATCATACTATGGCTGATGTCAATCATCAGGACGGTGCTCATTTGTGCATTGAAGTGCGTGTCATTGACCACCAAATCTTGTTCGGTAAGTTTAAACTCTCCCGCACCATGATTCACTTGCGCATTTTTAATGCTCTCCGTCATAGAGATTTGATCTAATCCATCTCCAAAAACATAGTTTTTCATGTCTCCCGTAAAGTCATCACCTTGCCCCGAATGCTTGGTCTTATGGTTTCCTTTTCCTGATTTTTTAAGCGAACCAAAAATCTGATTTAGAGAACGCTGACGAATCATCTGTTCGGTTTTTGAAGTGATCTGAAGCCCTTTCCCTTTATTGTTTTTTGGGTCATCATTCAAAAACCCTTTTTTCTTGAGGTCTTCAATAAAATCTTCTTTGGAGTATTCTGCAGAATATAGTTTGTACTCGCGATCTAGTTCGTCCATCCAATTGAGCGTTTCATCCACATCTCCAGAGGTGAATACAATCAGCTCTTGAAAAATATCAAAAAGTCGATCAAAAGGAGATTGCTCCTTTTTCTCATGTGGAGAAAAGGTAAATCCTGATTTTGAATACGAATACGAGCTGGGCTTCATTAGTGTTGTTAATTACGATATTCAGATAAAACTATTCGTTCACAAGTCCAATTTAAACAAATTGAACTCAAATAAGTTTGATGAAATCCCCAAAAATTAATGTTTATGAAATGAATTCCTCCACTTTAGCCGATAGTACAGCTCATGTCTTCTCCACAGCATTGCGGCGACTTAATCTTTCCGGCACAAGAAGGGCATTTAGAGATTTGAACTTGACGGCCACCATCAAGATCGAGGTAGTCGTTTTCTAGTGGTACGTTGCACTTCCCACATTGAGCGTTCACCGACATTCCACATTTGTTGCATGCATATGTATTGTTCATAAACTAAAGATAATAAAATCGTTAAATTCAAAAAAGCGGTTGTTCTTTTTTGTTAATAATTTTCATATTCCATCAGGGTATATAATTCTCCTTCCAAAGTTTTAATCACAATATCAACTTTCGCTTTTTCCTTATTCATGTATTCCAATGTAAAATTGTGTCCTTCATTTTCATTTTTAAACGTGTCCTTTAAATCATCATTTTCATATAAATAGATGTCTAAAACATTACTGACATTAAATTTAAAAATATGCCTTTTACGCCTCTTCATTCGCCATGTTTTGGGAGCCTGAAGCACTTCAAAATCAATCAAATTCATGTCATAAATAACCGGGTATTTTATTGCTGGTTTATGGACCGATTGCAGATATGATTCCTTTGCATTCAATAATCCAGAAGTAAAGGCTATACTACTCACATATGGAAATTTTTCATATTCTTCAAGTGTGATTTTGGGATTTATAAACATGAAGGATGTGTCTTCAGGAAAATGAGTAAAAATGGCTTCGTATGGACTGAAATTGAACCATTGTTCCTTGTATTTTTTAATGAAAAAGAATTTGCCTCTTTTGTCAACATCACCATCCCCAGCACCCCAAGTGGCGTCAAAAACTTTCCACGCACCATTGATTTTAATGACATTCCAGGCATGACCCGGCTCTTCATCTACAAAATACCAATTTTGTTCAACAGGTGAATTCTTTGAATAACCTCCCACTGTCAAAATATCCAACCCCATTTTTTTACCCAACAATTCAAATAAATTGGCATATCCAGCACAGACTGCCTTTTTTGATTTCAAAACACCCTCTGCGCTATTGTCTCCATATTTATTTTTATTAAGAGCCTTCGCATTATAGCTAATATTGTCTGCCAACCATACATAAAGCGCCCTGGCCTTTTCAAGGTCAGTTTCTACAACTTCATCCAAATATTCTACGAGCTGATCTGGATCAGATTTGATTTCCTTGGGACAATCTCGGACATGTTCATCAATTTCTTCAAATGCGTTGATCTGAGCTAAGCGTTCGCTCGCAGTCGATTGAGAAAAAATTACTCCCAATGGAAATAGGAGTAAAAGAACCACACAATAATTTTTAAAATGATTGATCATGAGTTAATTTTAATGGTAAGTTTTAGAAATGTATTGAATTATATAATGTCAAACATAACTTTAACTATTTTTTAAAGATTTGGTACCCTCCAATTTCAGTGACCCATTTGGGAAGCTGGTTTGGATCATAGGGTTCGCCCATGGCTTTGACAACCTCCTCGGGCTTTACAATGCCTTTTTTTGAGGTGAAAGCATACTTAACAACAGATGCCATATGAGTCTTTCCATTGCGCTCTATCTTTTGAAAGAAGTAAAACCAATTGCTGTCGTAGCCAATAATATTGGTCTTCAATTCGAAACGTTGAAACAAACGCAGTCTATGCCTATATTCATTATATGTACCTGTAATGGTTAGTGACCATTGGTTTTTTTTCAAAAAACCATTGATGTCTACCCGAGTTCCATACCCATATCTGCCAAGATCAAGTAAGGTAACATACCGACCATTATTGAGCTCCAAAAACGGATCAATGTCCTGAGGCCAAACCATCATTGGAATGGTGTCAGAATCTCGACTGTAAAAATTTAATTTCGATTGGAATCTTTTTGAGATGAGTACTCTTGTGAGTCTGAGGTATGGATACATTTAATAAAATTATGTGGTGGGTGAAATCCTTTTCAAAAATAATCTTTTGTCATGGGTTTTAATCTGGAACTTCAATGGTGTCTTCTCTTGGATATATTTTAGAGACAATATACCCAACAAGCATAGCCAATGCAAAAGAAGGAGCCAAGACATCCAGCTCTTTTAAATAGTCTCCAAGTCCCTCAATATTTGCAAATACAAACTTGAATAAGATCACCGAGGCAAACCCTGTAATCATTGATGCAATCGCTCCCTTTTCGGAATAGCCTT
>JABJEE010000243.1 GCA_018665005.1 Flavobacteriales bacterium | reverse complement strand
TTATGGTGGTTCTCAGGATGATGCTTGCTATTCAGTTAAAATGGACCTGAGTGGAAATGTGGTATTTGCTGGAGGAACTGAATCAAATAATATTCCTGGTACGGCAAGTGGTTTTCAGCCAAATAATGGAGGAGGATCAACCGATGGTTTTGTGGTAAAGATTCCATCAGGAGGAAACACAATAACCCAAGCAAGTTATATTGGTATGAATCAATACGACCAAGTATTTTTTGTGGAGATTGATCGGGTCAATAATGTTTTTCTTCTTGGTCAATCAGTTGGGGGGAATTTCCCCATCAATAATGCTACATATTCAAATGGTGCAAGCAGTAATTTTGTAATCAAACTGGATTCTTTACTTTCAACAAATTTGGCATCTACAAGATTCGGAAATGGTAGTCCAGATATACATATATCACCTTCCGCATTTCTTGTTGACAATTGTGGTAATATTTATATTTCAGGTTGGGGTGCAAATATTCTTCAGGCAACCCCACTTAATAATATGCCTGTTACTACAGATGCTTTTCAAGGAACACCTGCCAATGGCTTTGATTTTTATCTAATGGTTATGAAGGCAGATATGTCCAATATTTTATATGGATCCTATATTGGTGGACCTCAATCCGATGAACACGTCGACGGGGGAACTTCTCGGTTTGATAAGAATGGAATTGTATACCAATGTGTTTGCGCAGGTTGTGGTGGCAATGATGATTTTCCAACAACTCCGGGGGCATGGTCTTCCGTAAATAATAGTTCTAATTGTAATGCAGCTGTATATAAATTTGATTCAGGATTATTGCCACTGGCAGAATTTACAGTGGATCAAACAATTGGGTGTAATGACTTTACAGTATCCTTTGACAATACATCTTCAGAAAGTGATACCTATTTATGGGATTTTGGTGATGGTGTTTTAGACTCTACAACATACAACCCGGTAATTACTTACACGGAGGCAGGAACTTATGAAATCAATTTGTATGTAACTGACAGCATCTGTCAGCTTACGGATACTGCCCAAATTATGGTTGTCGTTATTGATTCTGTCATTGCTGAGGTTATCGATCCGATTAGCATTTGTAATAACGATCCTTTTGATATGTCTGTAAACACCTATGGAACGGGCAACACATTTATTTGGTCTATTAGTCCTGACTTTTCAAGCCCTCTTAATAATCCTGCAGATTCGGTAATTACAGTAATCAACGAGGGTGTTTACTACATTCAGGTGAGTAATGGATTTTGTACCACACAAGACACTGTAAATGTCCAATTTAATGTTCCACCCGAAGCAGAATTCGTCTTAACCGATACTATTGGCTGTTCGCCTTTGTCGGTGAATTTTGACAACCTATCAGTGCAAACCAGTTATTTCTTATGGGATTTTGGGAATGGGAACATAGATTCAACAAATTTTGAACCTGAAATTGAATACAGTACGCCTGGAACGTTTAATGTTTCATTATACATTTACGATTCTATTTGTGGAGTTTCAGACACAACAGAGGCCGTCATAACTGTTGTTCCTGACGTAATCGTTTCTGTTTTAGATTCGCTTTTTATATGTGATCAGCCTGATGCTACGCTAATAGCGAATTCTAATGGTAGCGCAACAAGTTTTGTATGGTCGGATGTTTCTGATTTTTCAAATGTTTTGAACCCGCCAAATGATTCAACGCTAACCGTTTCAGTAGCAGGAAACTATTATATAGAATTAAGTAACGGCTATTGTACAATCAATGATAGTGTTATTGTTGATTTTAGTGAACTTCCAATTTCAGATTTTTCACTGGATAATAATCAGGGCTGCTCACCTGTAGAGGTGAATTTTACAAATAATTCATTATCAGATTCGGATTTCATGTGGGATTTTGGGAATGGTATCCTTGATTCAGTAAATTTTGACCCTTCAGTAACTTTTGTTAATAATGGAGTGTTCGAGGTAATACTTTATGTTTATGATGATATATGTGATGTATTTGATGCTGATACTGCTATTGTCACAGTAACACCTCAGCCAATAATTGATTTAATTGATGTTGTCGAACTTTGTGTTCCTGCACCAACGACTTTAAGTCCTGTAACAGTAGGAGCAAGCCAATTCATTTGGTCTTCGAATAATATGTTTTCAGACACGCTTAATAGTGATTTAGGCAATCCCAATGTTGTGATCGATATTCCAAATGCAGGATATTATTATATTGAAGCAAGTAACGATGATTGTTTGATTATTGATAGTGTGCTGTTTGTTTTTATTGAGCCTGAACTCTCTCTGTTATCAGAAGATTCAATTTGTGTTGGAGACCTTATTGACGTTACAGTGACCAATTTGAATCCATCTATTTCTCTTGACTATGATTGGCAACCGACCTCTGTTTTAATTAATCCAGGTAATTCTTCTTCCGTTCAGGGGAGTCCAACATTTTCTCAATATATTTATATTACGGGTACTTCTCCGGAAGGATGTATAGTTGAAGATTCAATTTTCATCAATGTTTCAGACATTGATTCGACATTGGTAATCGCAACTGCTTCCGAGTATGGTGTGCCGCCGGGAGGAACAGTAACCTTATTTGGTTCTCCGTCAGGGCTGCCCTCTTATCAATGGACTCCGGAAACAGGCCTTAATGCCCCCACAAATCAGCAAACAGATGCGGTAATAGAAGAGGACATCGTTTATACCTTATTGGTTTCAGATGGAATTTGTACTAGAGAAGATACCGTAGAAATTAAGATTTACGAAATAATTTGTGAAGACCCTTATGTTTTTGTACCCAATGCATTTTCTCCTAATGGAGATTCAAATAATGATGTGCTTTTTGTTAGGGGATTATATATCGAAACAGTTATCTTTAGGATCTTTGATCGTTGGGGAGAAATGGTTTTCGAATCAACGGACGTGAATAATGGTTGGAATGGTAGCTTTAGAGGCGTTCCGTTACAACCAGATGTGTATGACTATTATCTTGATGTGACTTGTGTAGGAGGATTGAAATCAATAGTTAAAGGAAATATAACTTTAATGAGGTAGAATGAAAAAAATTATTACGACAAAATCTGAAAAATTTCTTGAAAAATATTTAAACAATCCTAGCCCGACTGGTTTTGAGTCTGAAGGTCAAAAGATGTGGTTGGAATATATGAAGCCTTATGTGGATGATTATATTGTAGACAATTATGGAAGTGTAGCGGGAATTATCAATCCAGGTAAAAAGTATAAAGTGGTTATTGAAGCGCATGCTGATGAAATCTCTTGGTTTGTCCACTACATTACAAAAGATGGATTTATTTATCTGATGCGTAATGGAGGCTCAGATCATATGATAGCTCCTTCCAAAAGAGTCAATATTCATACGGATAAAGGAACTGTAAAAGCCGTTTTTGGATGGCCAGCAATTCATATGAGAAAAGGCAAAGAAGAAACACCAAGTCTTAAAAACATCTTTCTAGATTGCGGATGTAAAACCAAAGATGAGGTTGAAGCTTTAGGGGTTCACGTGGGGTGTGTTGCTACTTTTGAAGATGAATTCATGATTCTGAACAAGAATAAATATGTTGGTCGTGCACTTGACAATAGAATGGGTGGGTTCATGATTGCCGAAACAGCTCGTTTACTAAAAGAATCAAAAACAGAATTGCCATTTACGCTTTATGTAGTCAATTCCGTTCAGGAAGAAATTGGATTGAGAGGAGCTCAAATGATTGCTCAAAGAATTAAACCAGATGTTGCCTTGGTTACCGATGTTTGTCACGATACCAATACTCCAATGGTAAGTAAAATTGAAAATGGAGATTTAAAATCTGGTGATGGACCAGTCTTAACCTATGGACCAGCAGTTCAAAATAACTTTTTAAAACAAATTATTTCTACTGCAGAAAAGAACAATATACCTTTCCAACGAGCGGTTGTTTCACGTTCTACAGGAACAGATACTGATGCTTTCGCCTATTCCAATGAAGGTGTGACAAGTGCTTTAATTTCACTGCCCTTAAGATACATGCACACCACGGTGGAAATGGTTCACAAGGATGATGTTGAAAATAGCATTCGAATGTTATTTGAGACCGTAAAGTCTATAAAAAATGGCCAGGATTTCAGGTATTTGAAGTAGACGATAGACATTAAGACCATTTGTTTATTTAAATAATGAAAACATGAACCTGAGAACCTTACTATTGTCATCATTAATCTTGTTTTTCGGCACCAATTTATTGAGTCAAGAAGAAAAGGATTCTGAATTTAAAATCGGTTTAGGTATTTCTCTATTCAATATTGCGGATTATGAATGGGATTATGAGAGTGCTGGGTCAAATGATATTTATGTTACCATAGATATTAATGATAAATTTCGAATAGAACCAAGTTTTAGTTTTTCAATTTCTAATTATTCAGAATCGTTTTCAGCAGGCATCGGTGGATTTGGAAAAAGCACGATATCCGATTTTAATTTGTTATACGGTTTGAGGTTGGGTTATAATAGCAATGAAATACTAACGGTAGCTCCTACGGTGGCAGGTGAATATTACTTCATCAAACACTTTAGTATAGGATGCGAGGTTCAATTGAGAGGATTGATTTATGAAGGAGAGCTAGCGGCTTACACAAGGTCTTCACTTCTTGTTCGATTTTATTTTTAGATGTGAGAATTAACTTACTTTTGATAAACAGGTAAACTTTCAAATGAAAAAAAACACTATTCCTACAAATCAACTTATTCGTTATGCAATATTGGTTTATTGGTCTATATTCTGGCTATTTAATATTGTAGACAAGCTCATAGGTGGGAGTCATTTTCTTTGGGTAGGACGTGATCGTTTTGCACAATTTCAAAGATTTTTTGCTTCTGCAGGAATAGATTCTCCGTTTATTGCCGATTTCGCTCTTGTAGTTGCTTCGGGCTTAGAGATTTTTGCATTTGTGTTTTTTACAGGTGCTCTCATTCATTATTTTAAGAATAGATTCGATGCTGCTCGTTCTTGGTTCTTGGCGGGCATATGTTTTACG
>JABJEE010000033.1 GCA_018665005.1 Flavobacteriales bacterium | reverse complement strand
AACCAAAAGTGATTGGGTTTTGATCGATGACAAAAATAACCAAAGTTTTTATAAAACAATAGGGTTTAATCCTTATTTCCATTCTGCAGATGTTATAGAGTCAGAAATCAGGAAGAATGAGGAATTGACTGCTCTTGTTGACGACATTGATCGAATATACTTTTACGGTGCAGGTTGCTCTAGTAGTGATTTGAATAATATTGTGCTCAATGGTCTTGGTAGTGTCTTTACTTCGGCCAAAATAATTGTTGAACATGATTTGTTGGCATGTGCATATGCTACTTACGATGGAAAACCGGGTATATCTTGTATTTTAGGTACGGGATCTAATTCTTGTTACTTTGATGGGAATGTCTTACATGAAGAAGTGCCAGCACTTGGATATGTTTTGGGGGACGAAGGGAGTGGTAGCTATTATGGTAAATTTCTGCTTTCCAGTTATTTATATAACAAGCTTCCAAAAGAGATTTCTGACGCGTTTGATAAAAAGTTTGGTTTGAGTAAGGATGAAATTATTGATAAAGTATACAAGCAACCGAATCCTAATGTGTTTATTGCTTCATTTATGCCTTTTATAATTGATTGGAAAAACAATCCGTTTATTAGTGATTTCATTGTAAATGGTTTAAAGCATTTTCTAGAAGTTCATGTTTGTTGCTATCAGAACTATGAAAAAACATCTGTTCATTTTGTAGGTTCGTTATCTGCCTTATTAAAAGAAGAGCTCGATATGGCGGCAAAAGAAATGGGAATTGTTATCAACTCTATTGTCCAGAAACCGGTCGGTCCTTTGGTTGATTATCACATCAAATATCTCTTAGATAAGCAATTGGTAAATTAAACTATTTCTCACACGAAAAGACGACTTCACTGCCACTTCTAGGTTCAATAGAATACTTTGAATATTCGAATTTTACATTTGAAAACTTTTGTTTGAATAACGGCACGTATTGATTTATGCTTCCTCCGAATGGCGGACCTCCCTCAAAATCTCGATTAAATAAAACACCAAGGATTCTTCCTTTATGATTTAGTAATTCATGGCATTTATCTACATACAGCGTTCGAAGGTTCGGATTTATTGCACAGAAAAAAGTCTGCTCTACAATAATGTCATAGCTGCCGATATGTTTGAAGAAATCACCAAAAAGGATTTGATTGGAAGGAAAGTTTGGGTTTCTTTTGATAAAGTCATTCAATGGTTCTTTGGCCATGTCTAAGAGATAAACATTTTGATAACCTTCGTTAAATAAATACTCCGCTTCATAGGCATTGCCACATCCTGGAATTAGGATTTTAGCCTCTTTGTCTTCAAATTCCTTAAAGAGTTGTACTAAAGGTCTTGATGCTTCACCAATGTCCCAACCTGTTTGTTCTTTTTGATAGCGTAAGCTCCAGTAATTTACATCCATAGTTTATATCAATTCATTCAATCAGTTCAAAACTCTCTTCAATAGCATTATAAGTTTTGGAAAGTTGTTCCTCAGAAATAATATAGGGTGCAAGAATGTAAACAGTATTACCTAAGGGTCTTAAATAGACTCCTTTGCTCATGTAGAAATCGAATAGCTTAAATCTTAAATCTCCGTATCGATCGGTTTCAATATTAAAATCAATAGCCATTATAATACCTTGCTGCCGGGTGCTTTTTACTTTGGGGTGTTTGTCTATCCTAGAAATAAATGTTTTATGAGAATCTTTAATTCTTTTTATACTCTCCTGTATTTCAACAGTATTCAATAGTTCAATACTGGCAAGAGCTGCAGTGCACGAAGTGGGGTTGGCTGAATAGGTGTGTCCATGAAAAAATCCTTTTTCCATATTTGGTCCTAAAAAGGCATTATAAACATGCTCAGAACAGCTTGTAATAGCCATTGGCACAAGACCTCCAGTTAGTGATTTAGAAAGACATATGATTTCAGGTAGTTGTGTCATGAATTCGGATGCGAAATTCTTTCCTGTTTTACCAAAACCTGTCATAACCTCGTCTGCTATAGTAATCACACTATAGTCCTTAGCAATTTTTAGAAGGTCATTCAAATGTTCCGCTTTGTGCATTTTCATGGCAGCGGCGCCTTGGACTAAAGGTTCGTATACGAAAGCAGCGACATTTCCTTTACTTGTGAGGTCAATGAACTGCTTTTTCACCTCATCAATATTTGAGTCGTTGGGTACAGGGATTCTTTCAACATCTAGAGAAAAGTCTTTAAAAGGACCATTGTATACAGAAAGACCTGAAACCGACATGGCACCAAAAGTATCTCCATGAAAACCATTTTCAAAAGCAATGATTTTGTTTCTTTTATCTCCTTGATTATAATGAAATTGAAGGGCCATTTTGATAGCGACATCTACTGATGTAGATCCATTGTCAGAAAAAAATAATTTTCTTTGGTTGTTAGGAAGAATATGGATTAAAGCTTTAGCGAGTTTAGTTGCGGGTTCATGAGTAAATCCAGTAAATACAACATGATCTAAATTCTGCATTTGTTTCGAAACCATGGAAGTAATGTAGGGATTACAATGTCCGTACATACAGGTGTACCAAGAAGCTATGGCATCAATATATTCATTGTTGTTTTCGTCATAAAGTATTGCACCCTTTGCTTTTTTGATTACAATGTTATTTGGATGAACCTGATGTTGGGTTAGCGGATGCCAAATGAATTTTTTATCATCAATAATACTCATAACTATTTCTGAATTTCTAGTGCAAATTTACGTATAGTATCTTTGTTAAGCAATGAAAATAATGGAACTCTAAACAAGGTTTTAATTCCAGTCATATTCTCGATCACACTCGACGTTTCAGGTAATTCGTCTCCAACATATACAATTCCAAATACCGGAATGTTTTTTTGTTTGAGGCACGCCAATGATAGAAGCGTATGATTGATGTTACCAAGGTATTCTTTAACCACTAGAACAACAGGGCATTTTAGCCCAATGATCAGGTCACATATGGTTTCATTGTTGTCGTTTATTGGAACCAATAAGCCGCCAGCCCCTTCAATAATCAAATTTGAGTCATTTGTTGGCAATTGAATTTGATTTAACTTGATATTTTTATTTTCAATTTTTGCTGCTGCATGAGGGGATAATGGTTTTTCGAGTAAATAGGCTTCGGGATATGATTTAAAATTATTATGGCTTACGAGCGCTTTCAATGTATCATTGTCTGTTCCTAAGTTTTTTCCTGTTTGAATCGGTTTCCAATAGTCAAATCCAAAATATTCACAAAGAATAGCTGAAACTATTGTTTTTCCAACATCGGTTCCAATACCAGTTACAAAAAGAGGGGTTTCTGGAGATTTCATAATGTATTCGTTTACATTTTTAAAGTTGTTTTACTGAGGGATATATACATAAGTCATCTTTGTTCTCCATCCTCCAATATTTAAGACTACTTCCGCATCTCGTTGTTCAACGCTTGTAAGAGGCCTCAGATCAATGATTTTTGTTTCATTAAAAATAGAACAAGTTTCGCTTGAACTTTTAATATATAAATAAGCATCTCTCGCATCTCTATTTTGTTCATCATAATAAAGAGGACCTCCAATAAATTCAAATGAATCCTCTCCCGAACAAGGCGCTTTATATTCAATCTGTAGGTACAAAAGGTTGGCATCAATGTAAGCATCAATAATCCTAAAAGGTTTATCACTTTTCTTAAATGGTCCAAGTTTGGATTTTAGGTCAATCTTTTCAATTACATTTTGAAAAAAATAAGGGTCTATTACCGTTGCTTTTTTGCAGCTAAAAAGAGCTGTTGATAATAAAAGAACAAAAGTAAATTGTTGAATCATAATACTTATTTGCGAAAGTAACTTAATTTTGTAACACAAATATGAAGACAAAAACCTTAAAGAAAAATAAAATTAATGTCGTTACTCTTGGGTGTTCAAAAAACACGTTTGATTCAGAAGTAATGATGGCGCAGCTTAAAGCAAATAAGTTTAGTGTTACACACGAATCATTAGAAGATGATGCAGAGGTAGTAATTATTAATACCTGCGGTTTCATTGATACTGCCAAACAGGAATCAATTGACACTATTGTTCGATATGCAGAAGCTAAAAAGGAAGGAGCAGTTGATAAAGTATATGTTACAGGCTGTTTATCTGAAAGATACAAAGAAGATTTGGAGGCAGAAATCCCTGAAGTTGATGCTTTTTTCGGTACACGAGAGCTTCCCAAACTACTCAAAACTCTAAAAGCAGATTATAAGCACGAATTGGTTGGAGAAAGATTATTAACCACTCCTAGCCATTATGCTTATTTTAAGATTGCAGAAGGTTGTGATCGTCCTTGTTCATTTTGTGCAATACCATTAATGCGAGGAAAACACCTTTCAACGCCAATAGAGCAACTGGTTCATCAAGCTAAGACTTTGGCTGCTAAAGGAGTCAAAGAACTCATGCTAATCGCTCAAGACTTAACTTATTATGGACTAGACCTATACAAGAAAAGAGCATTGGCTCAATTGTTAGAGGAGTTGTGTCTGGTTGACGGAATTGAATGGATACGTCTTCATTATGCATTCCCATCAGGGTTTCCTATGGATGTTCTAGATGTGATGAAAAACAATCCGAAAATTTGTAATTATTTGGATATGCCTCTTCAACATGGATCAACAAAGATGCTGAAAGCAATGAGAAGAGGAATTACAAGAGAAAAAACAGAGGAGCTTATTGCCAAAATCAGAGAAACAGTACCAGGGATAGCGTTAAGAACAACTTTAATTGCAGGATATCCAGGAGAAACCGATGCCGATTTTCAAGAGATGTATGATTGGGTTCAACGTAGTAGGTTTGACCGTCTTGGAATCTTTGCCTATTCACATGAAGAAAACACCCATGCCTTTAATTTTAATGATGACGTTTCGCAAATTCTTAAAAAAGAAAGAACAGACATCATTATGGATTTACAATCAGGGATCAGTCACGAATTGAATCAAAAGAAAATTGGAAACTCCTTAAAAGTGCTATTTGATAGGGTAGAAGGAGGTTATTTTATTGGAAGAACTGAATTTGATTCTCCCGATGTCGATAACGAAGTCTTACTGAAAAAGGAAGGGAATTATGTCCGAATAGGTGATTTTGAACATATACGAATCACAAGTGCAGATCATTATGATTTGTATGGAGAAATCTCCTCCAAATAAATATTACCATTTAAACATAAGTGTGCGCGTTCCACATTTATTGCGGTATAAGAAGCCCAAAGAAATGTTCAATTCAAAATTAATTTGAAATTCAAGAGCACTAAGCCGTGATGGATTTGAAATTTCATTGTAATTGTAAAATGGAAATGAGATTTGTTTTCCGTAAGATGTTCGTAATTCAGTTAAGTCATACATAATTCGAAATCCAACGACCAATGTCACCCGTTCGTTCCCCAAAACATAGCCGCCGAAGCCAAAAACTCCACGGGTGTAATTTTCAAAAACAGAAACGTTAGCTACTTCATTCATATCGTTAATGTACTGTGACGAGACCCTTCCGAATTCTGGTCCTAGCTCGATAAATGATCCTTCATTTGTATAACGGTATAATGGGGTGAACCTGAATCCGGAAAGACCAAAATCCATCCTAAATGTTTCACTAATCCCCATTCCAGGCACCTCATTCTGGTCTATTGAAAAATTACGATTATTTACACCTAAGTCAAGTACAACTGAATGTTTATCATTGAAATTCACACCTAATTTCCCGCTATATGTGTTGTTTAGTTTAGGTATAAAGTTTACTTGATTTACTTGATAAAATTCTTTTTGAGTGATAAAGCTGGTTCCAGTTCCAACATTTAAACCGATGTCGAACCATATTTGAGATGAAAGACTACTCGGGATAAGCAGCGTGATAATAGAAAATGTAATGAGGTATTTAAAGTTTAGCATATTCTCAGATAGGTGTTAAATATAGGACATAAATTTAATTCTGGTCAAAGACCTATCCAGAGGGCAATCTAATTTAAGAGTAATTCTTATATTCGCTGAAACTTTTAAGATGAAGGTATATCTTGATAATGCGGCTACAACACCATTGGCACCTGAAGTATATGAAGCTATGGTGCCGATTTTTAAAAACAATTTCGGAAACCCATCTTCTAGTCATTATTTTGGTAGAAATGCCAAGGCTTTAATTGAAAATTCGAGAAGAAATATAGCTAAGCATATAAACTGTTTATCTTCGGAGATCATATTTACTTCTGGTGGCACTGAAGCTGATAATATGGCTCTACTGACTTGTGTTACGGATCTCGGCGTAAAAAGAATCATTACCTCCAAAATCGAGCATCATGCTGTTGGTCGCACCGCTGAATACATGTGCAAGCAATACAATGTTCAAATTGAGTATGTGGATGTGTGTAAAAAAGGAAATGTGGACATGGATCATTTAGCGTCCTTACTTACAAAGCCAGTTATAACCCTTGTTTCGCTTATGCATGCCAATAATGAGATTGGAACCTTGTTGCCTCTCAAGGAGGTGGCAATTTTATGTAGAAAACACAATGCTTATTTCCATTCTGACACCGTTCAAACGATGGGTCATTATTCTTTTGACTTGAAAGATCTTGACATTGACTTTCTTACTTGTGCAGCTCATAAATTTCATGGTCCAAAAGGAACCGGGTTTTTATACGCTAATTCAAAAACAAACCTTGTACCCATGATTCATGGTGGTGCGCAAGAAAGGGGTTTTCGTGGAGGCACAGAGAACATCTATGGAATTGTTGGCTTGTCTAAAGCAATGGACTTGGCCTACCATGACTTGATCGAACATCAAGAGCACGTATGGGATTTAAAAAGTCACATGATTTCCGAGTTTAAAAAATATTTTGATCAAATTGATTTTCATGGTGAAATTTCAAAAGAGTCATCTTTATATACTGTTTTGAATGTGTGTTTTCCTGCAACAGAAAAAGCATCTATGCTTCTTTTTACTTTAGATTTAAAAGGAATTGCAGCTAGTGGGGGCAGTGCCTGTTCTGCTGGCGCAGCCAAAGGTTCTCATGTGCTCGATGGAATACATGCTGATATGAATCGTCCCAATGTAAGATTTTCTTTTTCTCGTTATACAACAAAGAAAGAGGTTGATTATGCCATTCATGAGATAGTCAATATATTTAAGAAAAATATAGTTTAGTCAGATCTTTTATCTCATTGCGTTTTAAACTATGAATTTTATCCTCGCATATGTCAGGTACAATTAAAAACATTCTTTATTTAAGTTCATGGTATCCTACTCCTGAAAATCCATTTTTGGGAAATTTTATTAAGCGTCAAATAGAATTATTGAGTGACGATTATGCGGTTACTTTAGTTCATTTGGTCCCTGATACAAATACTGATCAGATTAGTGTTGTATTAACGAAAGAAAAAAGATTTAAGGAGTATTTGGTTTACCATCCTCGAGGTGGTAATGGTTTACAGAAGTTGCGAAATCAAAAGAAAGCATTGAAGGAGGTTTTTGCAAAAATTGAGCTTGTAGACATTTTGTTTTCTCAAATCTTACTCCCCAGAGCATTACAATTTGTTTTTACAAAAAAGCATTTTAATTGTCCATGGGTTCACATTGAACAAGGTTCTTATTTTAGTCCAGACTCATGGGCTAATAGCTCTATGTTACGTCGATCTATAGCTAGATTTTCCATAAGGAGAGTGGATTCTTTTCTTGCGGTTTCTGATTTTTTAAGGAAAGATTTAAAACCTGTATTTCGAAATAAGAACATTGACCTAATTCCAAATCATGTAGACCTTAATGTTTTTGAGTTAAAGGAAAAAACAAGAAACAAAATTATTCAGTTTTTGCATATCTCTACCCTTGATCCAAAAACTAAAAACCCAAAAGGCATGTTTGATGCCTGTCATATTCTAAAGCAGAAGGTGGGAAATGTTTTTTGTTTCAAAGTTGTTTCGGATGGTGAAAGAGAGCCGTGGATTGAGTATTGCAACAAACTTGGAATTTCAGATGTCGTTTTGTTCGAAGGGGCAAAGGAGTGGGCAGAAATACCTTCTTGTTTTCATCGTGCTGACGCTTTTATTCTAAATTCAGTTTATGAGACTTTTTCAATCGTATTAGCAGAATCTTGGGCAACTGGAACTCCGACAATAACTACTCCTGTTGGAATAGGATTTGATTTGCCAAAAGAGTTGGGGATTCAGACTGAAATAGGAAATGAAATATCATTGGCTAATGCAATGGAAAGTTTCATTCTATCACCAGACGGTTTTTCACAGAATGTAATTCGTAACCATGCACTTCCTTATGCTGAAGATGAAATTAGATTTAGATTAAAAGAAATAATAAGTAAATATTCAGGTTTAACCTAAGACCTAGGACTCAAGTTTATTTAAAGGTAAACCTCTTTTGGAGGAGATAGCTTATAACAACAACTATACAAGAAGAAACGATATTCGCAATCGAGGGATAAAAAGCGAATAATACGATAAAGCTTTTTAAAAGTATCCAATGTGCAATCCATGTCGTAAGGCCACTTACCCCATATCTAAACAATTGAATTCTTCCTTTTAGCGCACTGTCGGTAAATACAACATATTTCATTAACAAGAAGCCAACAGAAAACGAAATCACAAAACAGACAAACGAGCTCAGTGAATAGGCACTTAGTGAGTAGTCGATAAATTCAACGTAAAATATTTTCTTTTGGAATACAAATTGAAAAAACACAAAAAATAAAATCCAACTAAGTACCAGATTACCCGTACCGCAAGCTGCGTAGTAATAGGTTGTTTTATCAAAGATTTTTCTAACCAATGGGTAAAATAGGTCTAGTATTTGCCGTATCAATTTAACCATTTATAATCATTTCTATTTCAAAACTCGTGTGTCTTCTGACATTAAAAACATATTGCTCGTCAAACATTAAATACTGTCCTTTGATTCCAGTTAAAACACCTGATATACTTTCTTGTTTTTCTAGATTCAATGAAGTTATTTTTTCTGGATAGTGGTTTACAGGGTAATTCAATTCGATGACATCGTCATTTTCTACAAAATATTGTTGAAGGTCAGAGGGTAGTAAGTCATGGCTTTTCCACTTTTCTTCCTCTAGATCTATATTGTGGTCTTGCAAGTTTTTTAGCATGCTTCTCCAATTGGTTTTATCGGAATAAAATGACTTCAGAGCAACTTCCGTAACACCTGCCAAATAACGATTAGGCGTTTCGGCTAAAATAATGGCTTTATTGGCTCCTTGGTCTATCCACCTCGTTGGTACCTGAGTGTCACGTGTAACGCCTACCTTCACTTTATCCGTTGCTGCCATATAAACGATATGTGGCTGGTTATGATGTTTTTGTTCAAACTCAATATCACGTCCAATACCTAAATGGGCTTGACAAAGTTCGGGTTTGATAATGCATGGGCTCGCTTCGGGTGCAGAAATAAAACAGGGATAGCAAAACCCTTGACCAAAAGATCTTTTGGTTTTTTTAGAACACTTTTGACAAAAAATATTTCCAGACCAATTTATCTCAAGTTTTTTGTGAAGAAAATCATTAATTAGAATTGGTTTATCATCAGAAAATAACCTGTATTCAATAGGTGCACCTATTGACGTATTCATTTTATGCAGAATTAAATTCATTCAGGAAGAATCTTCATTTTTTCTGCAAAATGATAACAGTAATCTCTTAAGTCATCACAAATTAAATTTTCACCTGTGGCTTTTTCAAAAGTATCCGCCATAGAAAGAAGAGATTGATGAAAAAACTGTTTCATTTCTTCAACAGACATATCTTTTGTCCACAAGTCAATTTTCATAGTGTTCTTATCACTTGGGTCCCAAAGTGAAAGTAAAAATGCTGAAGCAACAGACTTATTCATATCGCTTCCCTCAGCTTCCCATCTCATTTGAACGGGTAAGTTGTTTTCATTTAAATCAACCTGAATTTTAATTTCGGATGTTTTTGTTTTGTTTTCAGACATATTTACGGGTTGTATTTATCATAAAATTTCTTGTAATCTAATTTAATCATTTCTGAGAGAGATAAATCCTCGTCAAAAACGTAGTTTCTTACCATTTTCCATCCAATATATTGTCCCATTCGATCAGGCCCCTCTTCGGAAAAACCTATCGTGTAAGGCCCATTATTTAAAAGAAAAGCATGGTTTTTTTCATTAGTGGAAAACATAAGGTTGTTCTTCTTTAGATAATCCCAGAAGGCTTTTTCAAACTTATTGGCCCAATTGTATTGATTCTTATTCCATCTAAGGACAATCTCTGGCTGTATGTCCTTGTTTTCTAAACGCATTGCCATCTCTGTTAAAACGCAAATCTTACCCCATTTAACCATTTCGCTAATGAGGTAATCGTGTTTACTTTTGGGAATTGTATTATTGGAAATGAGAGTAGACATCAAAAGGTCCCGAAGTAAGAATTTTTTTTCAAAACCTGTTTTGAGCCATTGAGGAAACTCATCCGGAGGCAATGAGTTGCGTATTACATTTTTATTTCCTCCGATGTATCTCTCAATCCCAACCAATATGACACCATCCTCTAGTATTACGTTTCCTCCAAAATTGGTATTGGCAAAAATGATTTTTTTTGGGTATTTCTTATTT
>JABJEE010000032.1 GCA_018665005.1 Flavobacteriales bacterium | reverse complement strand
CTAAATGAAACTTGAAGATCGATACTTAACCAATTGGACGCAGACCAATCAACATCATCAACTTCAATACAGGTCAAGTTTGGATTGTTGCCAGGCCAGAAATAATTGAAATTATCATTATTACCGTTGGCCACATTTAAACAAGTGAGCTGATTAAATTGACAATCCAATTCTGTAAGATTAATATTGTGACTAACGTCTAATCTGGTAACAGAGCTCCATGAACAATCCAAATGATTTAGGGAAATTGCCCCATTCGTATACAGAACGTCAAATACATTACCTGGAGCATATAAAACAACTAGAGCAGGGTTTTGACTCACGTTGAGATTTTCGATTGCATTATAAGCACAATGCAAAATAAACAAATCTGGATTCTGACTTACATCCAGGCTGGTAAGCTGATTACTTGAGCAATACAATTCCGACAAATGCGAGTTATGACTTATATCGAGTTCAAGTAACTGATTGCCAAAACAATTAAACTGAAGGAGATGCGACATTTCACTCAAATCAATACCTGTAAGGTAATTGGATTGACAATCTAAAACAGTCAATTCCTCAAAATCTTCTATTCCAGTTAAATCTGAAATACCCCTGAATGCCAAATTAAGAATTTCTATAGTATCGATATTTGAGGTAAGTACATAATCATCTAAAACATCATCAAATCCTGTATCGATAAGCTCCTGCTCAAAATGATCATCTGGCACATAAGTCAATTGCTGTCCGCACAAATGAGCGGAAAAAAGAATACATCCGAATAAAAATTTTATTTTCATAGTTAGAAATAACGATTGTTTAAGAGTACCGTAAATTTAGCTCAAATTCATCAATAAATGTCAAAACAATCAATTTAAGGTCAAAACGCTTTTTTAACGGTAAGTCGTTAAGCCCGTACTCAACGAGATTTTAGTAATTTAAAGGAAAAACCAAATCGAAAATACATCTATCGATAATCATGTTACTCCCCTAGCCTTTTACCAGGTCCCGTTTTTGTATTTGCTCGTACCGTTTTGTTTTGGAATATTTATTCAGTTCATAGATATCGACTCATTTTCATGGCTAATCACTAATGTTATTCTTTTGATATGCTCAATGGCATTTTATCGCTTTAAAGTGGTACGATTCTATCCTTTTACTTTTTTAATTTTCTTACAGCTGGGCTATTTCAGCATGCATTTAAACAACATAAATAATAACATTGAAATCTCTGAAAATGAGTCCTATTACCAAATAAAAATTCTTGAAAAAAGCAATACGAGAAAGAACTGGAATAAAGGACTAGCCGAGATTCAATTTGTTTACAATGATGAAAACAAGATCGAAGAAGTCTCACAAAAATTACTCTTCTACACGGACAGCCATACCATCAATTTAATTCATGAAGGAGACATCTTACTTCTTTCGAGTAAAATATCTCAAATAAAGAATAAGGGAAACCCAGGAGAATTTGACGCATTACTCTATTGGAAGACAAAAAACACTATGCTTCTAAGTTTCTTTGACCAATCAGATTTTTCAATCTTAAGAAACGAGCCTCCTAGCTATAAAAACAGCATCGAAAATTACCTGACGGGCATCTTAGAGAAGAACTTACCTAAATCACAAATAGGCTTAGCAAAAGCCTTATTCCTTGGAGACAAATCAGCATTAACTACGGAAACAACGAGCTCTTTTAGCGCTGCTGGAGCGATGCATTTCTTAGCCATTTCAGGACTTCATATTGGACTTATGATATTTGTTATGCTATATGTATTTCGTGTATTTTCAAGATTTATATCAAGAAATCACGCTACTATAATTATTCTCTTATTTATTTGGTTCTATGCCTATCTTATAGGTTTTCCTCCAAGTGTAGTTAGGTCTGTGTTTATGTTTAGCTTAATTACCTTGGGATCAGTTTTCAGTGCCCAAAGTAATCAATTGAATTTATTATGTTTTTCGGCAGCTATTTTGTTAATTATCAACCCATGGTATTTGTTCGATATTGGATTTCAGCTTTCTTATTTGGCTATGTTTGGCATACTTCTAACCTACACTAAAATTCAGGGGTTTTACGATTTTAAGAATAAAGTATTTCGCTATTTATGGAACGGTACGGCATTGGGGCTTTCTGCTCAAATTTTCACAATTCCATTTTGTCTCTACTACTTTCATCAATTCCCAAATTACTTCGCAGTTACCAATCTCGGAATCATTCTAATGTCAGGTATTTTGATATCATTTGGTGCTGGATTATTCGTCTTTTCTTGGTCTCCCGCTTTGTCTGTAGGAATAGGTTTTGTTCTATCTTTATTATTATTCCTACTGGTTGAATTTATTGGATGGATAGAACAATTACCAGGTGCAGTGTCCAAAGGTTTCGAGATAAGTGAATTGGAACTATTAGGCCTCTATACAATGATACTTTTAATTTTATTCGCCTACATGTTCCAAGCACGTTCTGTATACAAATACATACTGGCTACCATCATCTTATCTTCCCTTTCTTTTCATAGATACAACAATCTAAATGAAAATCATTTGGTTTTATTCAATAGCAATAAACTTTGTTTTGCCATTCACTCCAATAAAGAGATCTACTTTTTTTACGATGACTTGAAAATGAACGAATATAAATATCGAAGAATTCTTGAATCATATGAAAAATGCTACCCAGGAAACATATCAACAATATCTATAAAAGACAAGAACATGAATTACATGATACAAAACACAAAAATATCAATCGTAGACAATAAGAATAAAAAGTATCTCATTTTAAATGACATAAAACATCAAATTGTTTATGATAATAAAACGAAAGAATCTCAGGAAATAAACCAAATAGGAATGCCTTGGGTAAAGGGACTAAAAACCACATTAAACAAAGCCATTTTTTATCCTTTGTAATTTGCTTATCATGGGAGATGAATTCACCCAATGTTATTATAATGTTAAGTAATTCTTAATAGTTGATACTCAATCTAAAAGAATGAGTACTTTTGCGCCTTGAAAATTAAATATAAAGACATGAAAAGTACCATTTTTGCACTATTTACAATCTTAACTTTTACACTTACTGCACAGGTTCCAAACTGGACAAAATACAGCTGTGATGCGGATTCTTACACGATGTATTCGGAACTATCGAAAGGCAAAGCAGTTTTACTCAGCTTCTCCAACCAATGGAGCCCAGCAAGTACCGAAACTGCAAACAAAGCAGAAGCTTTATGGCAGAACATGATGAGCGAAAATGTAAAGGTTTTTGGTTTCCTTAACGAGGATGAATATTTTAATGTAGCCGATTGTGATGATGCTGATGCATGGACGGCAGAAAATGGCATTACCTATCCAACCTTTATCAACATTGAAGATGTATTGACAAACTACGTCAACAAGTACACAACCAACGGTGCTGTGAACCTTCCTTGGTTACTCTTATTTTTCCCTGATGCAGAAAACCCAGGAAACAGTATGTTGGCTTACAGTGGGAATAATATAAATGAAGTGAATCATATCCTTCATGACCAATGGTTGCAGAGCACTGGAATCTCAACAGATGAAATGCAGGATTTAAGATTGGTTAGAATTATTGACCAACTTGGAAGAACAACAGAATTTAAACCAAACACACCATTGATATATGTTTATAACGATGGAAGCACAAAGAAAATATACGTTTCAGAATAAGAAAATCTTTAAGAAAAGACGCATCACATAAAAAAATAGAATATGAAATTCACAATCACTTCAATACTACTTTCTCTTACATTAATTAGTAATGCACAGATTCCTGATTGGACAAAATCAACATGCGATGGAACAGAGTACAACATGAGAACAGAGCTCAATAGAGGAAATGCCGTTTTAATGGATTTCTCAGCCATGTGGTGCACTCCATGTAATATCATTGCCCCTGAGACAGAACAAACATGGCAGAATTTTGATTCAGGAAACAACCACTTAATGGTTTTTGGCTTTCTCTATCAAGACAACTCATTCAATATTAGTGATTGTCATGACCAACAAACTTGGTCGCTGGCACATGGGATCACCTACCCAGTATTTATAGATATTGAAGACGTTCTGTTTGAATATGCAGATGCCTACTCTACTAATGGATCCGTAGGTTTTCCATGGCTACTCCTTTTCCTTCCAGGAAACTCTGAACATCCAGAAGAATATTTAGCATACAAAGGACATGATATCAATGAAGTAAATCAAATACTACAAGATGTTTGGACTCCCCAGCTTGGAATCAATGAAATCACATACGAAGAAAAAACATTGATTAAAATAGTAGATCAATTAGGCAGAAACACTTCTTACAAGCCAAACACAGCGCTAATTTATGTTTACAGCGACGGTAGCACAAAAAAGGTGTTTACAATGGAATAAGTAACCAATACCTCATTTCAAGGTCTGATTTTACAATAGTGATGTAGTAATTTCTTTCATAATTTTATCTTTACAAAAAAATGAAGATGAAAACCATTTGTCCGAAGGAATGTAAAGATAGAATAGCAAAAGGCGAAAACCTTGAAATTATTGATATCAGAGAGCTTTATGAGTACAACCAATGCAACATTGGTAGCCGTCATATCCCTATGTCTGAAATTATAGAAAAGCATAAAGAACTTGACGTAAAAAATCAAATTGTGATTTTATGTCGATCAGGAAAACGTGCTGAAGCTGTGGCGAATCTCCTTGAATTCGAAACCCAATTTAAAGAGGTTTGGATCGTGGAAGGTGGTATTAAGGCTTGGAAAGAAAGAGTAGACCCCACTTTAAACATAGAATAAATGGATATCATCAATCAACTTATAGATTTTATTCTTCATCTAGATTCGTATCTGTTTACAATGATTTTGGAATATGGCTACTGGATTTATCTGATCTTATTTTTAATCGTATTTGTAGAAACTGGATTGGTTGTTATGCCATTATTGCCAGGAGATTCTCTTTTATTTGCTGCAGGTACATTCTGTGCAGGTGTTGTTCACGACGGCCAAACGGCAGAACTCAATATTTTTATTGTTATTCCTTTACTTATATGCGCTGCACTTATCGGAGATAATTTGAATTATTATATCGGAAGGAACATCGGCTTAAAAGTAATGCAATGGAAAATCAAAGGACGACAAATTGTAAAACAATCCTACATAGATAAAACCCAATCATTTTATGATAAACACGGACCGAAAACCATTATTCTCGCTAGATATGTACCTATAGTTCGAACATTTGCACCCTTTGTAGCTGGTGTTGGTAAAATGAATTACTATACATTTTTGAAATACAGTGTTTTAGGTGGGATAACATGGGTTTTTGCTTTAACACTGTTAGGCTTCTTTTTTGGCAGCCTGCCCATCGTTCAAAACAATTTTGAAATCGTCATATTTGGAATTATTGGACTTTCATTATTGCCTATGGTGATTGAGTTTATTCGTGCAAAAATGAAAAGAAAGAATCAATAAAACATCAAATAGAATTATGCACGCATAATAATTTTTAGTATTTTTGAATTTCAACAAAAAAAGAACTTTACAACCCAATCAAAATGAGTAATACAGCATACATTGTAGCAGGCTTTAGATCTGCCGTTGGAAAGGCCGGGAAAGGCGGATTTCGTTTTTATAGACCGGATGACATTGGAGCATCAGTTATAAAGCACTTGGTGAAAAGTCTTCCAAATCTAGACAAGGAACGAATTGACGATGTTATCGTTGGCAATGCTACCCCGGAAGCCGAACAAGGCTTGAATATGGGCAGGATGCTGTCACTAATGGGATTAGATACAGATAAAGTGCCTGGCATGACTGTGAACAGGTATTGTGCATCGGGTTTAGAAACCATTGCCATTGCCCAAGCAAAAATTGAAGCAGGTATGGCTGATTGCATAATTGCAGGAGGTGCAGAATCCATGTCAGTTATGGCGATGGGTGGATGGAGAATTGTTCCCAATGCAAAGGTGGGTAAAGAAAATCCAAATTGGTATTGGGGAATGGGACTTACTGCTGAAGCGGTTGCAAAAGAATTTAAGGTGAGCAGAGAAGAACAAGATTTATTTGCACTCCAGTCCCATGAAAAGGCCTTAAAAGCAATCAAAGAAGGAAGGTTTAAGGACCAGATTGTGCCTATTGACGTCGAACACATTTTTTTGGATGAGAATGAAAAAAGACAAGTGAAAAACTATACAGTAGATACTGACGAGGGGCCAAGACCAAGTAAAATTGAAAAACTAAACTCACTTAGGCCTGTTTTTGCACAAGGAGGATCTGTAACTGCAGGGAATTCCTCTCAAACTTCAGACGGAGCAGCCTTTGTTATGGTGATGTCTGAGAAAATGATGAAAGAACTTAATATAGAACCAATCGCTAGACTGGTTTCATATGCAACTGTAGGTGTTGAACCTAGGATAATGGGAATAGGGCCTGTAAAAGCGATTCCAAAAGCCTTAGCTATGGCTGGCTTAAAAATGAATGACTTGTCTTTGGTCGAGTTAAATGAAGCTTTTGCTTCACAATCCGTTGCAGTATTAAGAGAAACTGGTTTAAACCCAGATATCGTTAATGTAAATGGAGGGGCAATTGCATTAGGTCATCCTCTTGGATGTACAGGCGGAAAACTTTCCGTTCAATTAATCAACGAGCTTCGAAGAACAAATGGCAGATACGGAATGGTAACCATGTGCGTAGGTACAGGGCAAGGAGCTGCTGGAGTTATTGAGCTATTAAATTAATTCCTGAAATTCTTTTTTTAGAGCGTCTACCGCGATTTCAGTAGGAAATTGTTCCAGCTGAGCTACAATTTCCATTATTTTTTCTGAAAGCTGAATACTCGTAGCACTCTCTTCCATTTGACTACCCGCAATATGGATGAGTTTAATCACTTCTTCCTTTGAAGATTTCATAATACCCCAAGTAATAGGAGTAATGAAAATTTGTTGAGTCACATTGTGTTCAAATTCATTTCTGACTGACTTTGTAAGCTCAACTTGATAAAGCTTGGCATTTAATGAAGGGTTGTGCGTTCTCATTATAAGACTATTGGGGTGTATTCTTTCCATTAACAAGACAGACCGTTGATAAGAATCTAACCGACTCGGCAGAAAAAACTCCTGTCGCTGTTTCCGCAACTCTAGATTAAGGTTTAGAACCTCTCGTGAGTTTTGTTTTTTAAGAAAACGAAATACAATTAGAACAATTGATCCACATGTAATCAATATCAGAGACAGAAAAATTAAAGCTTTCATTATGCTGTTTTTTACAAATATATACTTAGTTAATAAAGATTAACGTTAAAACAACTATAAGGATACATTTGAATCCTTAAATTTACACAGGTAATTCTTAAATATGAATTCAACAATAATCATAACGGTTCTTATCCTTTACTTTGGTGTCCTGTATCTAATTTCTAGAATTACAGGAAAAAATGATGGTAACGAAGCTTTTTTTGTTGGGGATCGACAATCGCCTTGGTATCTCGTTGCCTTTGGAATGATTGGCGCATCATTAAGCGGAGTTACTTTTATCTCAGTTCCCGGGTGGGTGGGTAATGACGCCAACCAATTCAGCTACATGCAGGCCGTTTTAGGTTATTTCGTAGGTTACCTTATAATTGCCTATGTATTGATGCCTATTTACTACAGAATGAAGGTGATATCGATATATGAATACCTGAATGACCGCTTTGGATTTTACAGCCATAAAACTGGTGCTATTTTCTTTCTACTTTCTAGGGTGATTGGCGCTTCTGTTCGCCTTATGTTGGTTGCTGAAGTTTTGCAATTCATTTTATTTGAAAAATGGGGTATCCCTTTTGAATTCACAGTTGCTATTTGCATTGCTCTCATTTGGATTTATACGAACCGAGGAGGCATTAAAACGATTGTTTGGACGGACACTCTTCAAACCGCTTTCATGCTTGTTTCAGTAGCCTTAACGGTTTATTTCATAAAAGACAGTCTTTCCCTTGAATCTGGAAAAGGAATAGTTCAAACCGTTGCGGATAGCTCCTATTCGAAAATCTTCTTTTTTGATGACATCAACAACAGCAATCACTTTATAAAACACTTTTTTGGTGGAATATTTATTGCTATAGGTATGACGGGATTAGATCAGGATATGATGCAAAAAAACCTGAGCTGTCGAAATATTCGTGAAGGGCAAAAAAACATGATTTCAATGGCAACCGTATTGGTTTTTGTTAATTTACTTTTTCTTTTTCTTGGAGCTCTTCTATACTTATATGCGGGTCAGCACCAAATCAACCCTGAAAAAGCAGACTTGCTTTTTTCAGCAGTAGCTATGGATAACGGCATGGCCCCTATTGTAGGGATACTGTTTATTTTAGGACTCATTGCTGCAGCTTATTCTAGTGCGGATTCTGCGCTCACCTCTCTAACCACATCTATTTATATCGATCTTCTTCCCGAAAAGTACAAATCAAAAGATAAAGCTTTAAAAACGAGAAAAACCATACATGTATTGGTCTCATTAATCATCATCCTTTCCGTTATCATGCTTCATCACTTCACAGATGAATCTGCCATTGGCTTACTCATGAAGTTTGCTGCATTTACTTATGGGCCTTTAATCGGTATATTTTTCTTTGGAATATTATTGACTCGAAGAATAACAGATATTGCGGTACCCATTGTTAGCGTTATTTCTGTTTTATTTACTTTTTTAATCTGGTACTTTTCAAAAGGAGCTCCAGGAGTCCCGAAAGGTGATCCAGGTATTCTGGGAGAGTACAGCTTCGGTTTCGAAATTATTATTTTAAATGCCTTTCTTACCTTTACATTATTAGTAGCGGTTTCAATGATTAAGACACAAAAGAAATTATGAAATTCAATTTAAGCGACAACGAATTACATTTGAACTTTGCCCCCTTGAGCCTTACAAGACCAATTGGATGTCTCAGGATGGGTTTATTCACCAATAAAGAGCGATACGAAATGTATCTCCCTGATGCTGAAATAGGTTTTCATACTGAAGCTTATTTATCGAAAAAATTTGAAGCCATTGATTCAGAACTTGTTGTTAATTCCAATGTCATCCCTAATGAAGACCTTATTGCGGCAATTTGCAGCTTAGAAGAGAATCAAACACTTACTCTTAATGGCGATGTTTTAGCGAGACATGGAGCAGGCAAGGAAACGATTGCATTTGTTGGCGAAACGCCGATTATCCTTAAAGAAAGATGGCACATCTATCAACTCAATGACATTGTTTTGAAGCAGGATTTTAAAGCATACACAACCAATAAATCAAGTCAAAAACTTTCTGATTCGAATACACTAATTGGTAATGAATCAGACTTATTTATTGAAGATGGAGCAACTATTGAAGGTGCTATATTGAATACAATTGCTGGACCTATTTATGTAGGTCATCAAGCTGAAATTATGGAGGGCAGTCTCGTACGAGGCGGAATGGCTCTTTGCGATAACGCTACACTCAAGATGGGATCTAAGGTTTATGGCGCCTGCTCTATCGGCCCTCATTGTAAAGTCGGCGGAGAGATAAATAATGTGATTTTTCAATCCTATTCAAATAAAGGACATGACGGGTTCTTAGGCAATTCGATTATTGGGGAATGGTGTAATCTTGGCGCAGATACCAACACCTCAAACCTAAAGAATAACTATTCTAATGTCAAAACCTATTCATATAAAAGCAAAACTGAAATCAAAACAGACCTTCAATTTATGGGGCTGTGCATGGGCGATTATTCCAAGTCAGGTATTAACACCATGTTTAATACGGCAAGTGTAATTGGCGTTTCTTCTAATGTATTCGGAAGTGGATTTCCCGCAAAACACATCCCAAGCTTTTCTTGGGTAAATACTTTGGATATCGTTAGTTTTGATTTAGATAAAGCCATAATATCAGCCAATAATATGATGACTCGAAGAAATTTAGAGTTGAATCAAATTGATAAAGACATTTTTTCCCATCTATCCTCTACTAAAATCTAATTCAAGACAATATTGCTTGATTTAGTTCTTGGCACAGCTATTGAACTATATGAAATAAGAAGAATAACTTGAGTTATACTTTTAATAATTAAGATATAAATGACACAATGTCATAACCAACATATATGAACGAATTTTTTGACAACTCCATTTTAAATTTTTCAGGATTTGAATCCGATGCGGAATTTATTCCATTAACGACAGCTGAAGAAGAAGAAACGGTAAATAAACAGGTTTTTCCAGAAAACCTATCTATTCTCCCGCTAAGAAACAATGTATTGTTTCCTGGTGTAGTAATCCCAATAACAGTAGGTAGAGACAAATCCATTAAACTTATTCAAGAAGCAAATAAAGGAAACAAGATTATTGGCGTTGTTTCTCAAAAAGACCAAGAAGAAGAATCTCCCGAATTTAAAGACTTACACAAGACCGGTACTGTCGCTCAAATTGTACGCTTATTAAAAATGCCTGATGGCAGCTCCACAGTCATTATTCAAGGGAAACGCAGATTTGAAATGCTCGAAGCGATTCAAACCGAACCATTTCTGACAGCTTCAGTTAAAATTCTAAACGAAGAGCCATTCGATAAAAAAAATAAGGAGCTAGACGTAATGTTTAAAACCATAAAAGACCTGGCTCTTCAAATCATTAAAGACAGTCCAAACATTCCTTCTGAAGCTCAGTTTGCTATTAAGAATATTGACAGCCCAACCTTTTTAGTAAATTTTATTTCATCGAACATGAATGCAGATGTATCTAAGAAGCAAGAGATGCTGGAAGAGATGAATTTAAAAAATCGAGTCATGAAGGTACTCGAGCATCTTTCAGCTGAAGCTCAAATGTTGGAAATGAAAAATGAAATTCAAAATAAGGTCAGAAAAGACCTGGACAAACAGCAGCGCGAATATTTCCTTCATCAACAAATGAGAACCATACAAGATGAACTAGGCGACAACCCCCAAGAACAGGATATTAGAGAATTTCGCGATAGAGCCGACAAGAAGAAATGGAATAAAGATGTAAAAAAGTTGTTTTTCAAAGAGCTTGAGAAGCTACAAAGAATGAATCCTCAAGGTGCTGAATACACTGTTCAAATGAACTATATTGACACCATGTTAGATCTGCCTTGGAACGAATTTTCAAAAGACAATCTAAACTTAAATAGATCGAGAAAGGTTCTTGAAAAAGATCATTTTGGTTTAGAAAAAGTGAAAGACAGAATCATGGAATATCTCGCGGTTTTAAAAATAAAAGGCAATATGAAGTCTCCTATTCTTTGCTTCTATGGACCTCCAGGAGTTGGGAAAACTTCTCTAGGCAAGTCAATTGCTGAAGCTCTTGGCCGTAAATACGTTCGCATGTCACTGGGAGGCCTTCATGATGAATCCGAAATTAGAGGCCATCGTAAAACGTACATTGGCGCGATGCCAGGTAGGATTATTCAAAACTTAAAAAAAGCAGAAACTTCTAACCCCGTTTTTGTATTGGATGAAATTGATAAGCTAGGAAGAAGCAATCATGGCGACCCCTCTTCTGCCCTACTTGAAGTTTTAGATCCAGAACAAAACAATGCATTTCACGATAACTATATCGAAACCGAATTTGATTTATCCAAGGTTTTATTCATTGCAACAGCAAATTCTCTATCGAGTATTCAAGGACCTCTGAGAGACCGAATGGAGATAATTGAGGTAAATGGCTATACCCTAGAAGAAAAAGTAGAAATTGCGGTAAGACACTTGATCCCAAAACAAATAAAAGAACACGGTATAGACAAGAAACAAGTATCCTTAAGCAGAAAAATACTAAAACAACTTATTGAGGAATACACCAATGAGTCAGGAGTGAGAGGTTTGGACAAAGTAATTGCAAAGCTTGTTCGAAATCGCACAAGACAAATTGCAATGGAGGAAAGCTTTGAACCCACTATTACAGCCAATGATTTATTCACTGTATTAGGTGCAGGTAGATCTAAGATCAAAAACATAGATCATAAAACATTGGGTGTTGTAACGGGTCTTGCCTGGACGAGTATTGGTGGTGATGTTTTGTTTATTGAGTCTAGCATAACCAAAGGGAAAGGAAAACTTACATTAACAGGTAACCTTGGTGAGGTCATGAAAGAATCAGCCATCATTGCACTTGAATATCTTAAAGCGCATTCCGATACAATCGGACTTACACAAACAGAATTTGATACCCACAATGTACATATTCATGTACCTGAAGGTGCTACACCCAAGGATGGACCAAGTGCTGGTATAACCATGATGACCTCCTTAGCATCTATTTTCTCCAAACGAAAAGTAAAAAGAAACCTGGCAATGACAGGTGAAATAACACTTCGAGGTGATGTTCTTCCGGTTGGAGGAATAAAAGAAAAGATATTGGCAGCGAAAAGGTGTGGAGTAAAAGACATTATCCTATGCTCAAAGAACAAACAGGATGTGGATGAAATTAAAGAAAGCTACCTCAAAGGATTAAGTTTTCATTATGTAAATAAAATGTCCGAAGTTCTAGATATAGCTCTTGTTTAACATTCATCAAATACGATAATTTGGATGTAAAAACAGTTGGACTGAAGAAACTATTTACCCTCTGCTTTTAAAACAATGACAAGGGTGTAGAACATAATCTTAATATCAAGGGATAAACTCCTGTTCTTTAGATAGAGTAAATCAAACTTCATTCGTTGAAGCATTTGATCTACGTTTTCTGCGTATCCATATTTAACCTGACCCCACGATGTTATACCAGGCCTAACTTTTGTTAGCTGATTGTATTGTGGTTGAATTTTTGAAATTTGGTCTATATAAAACTGACGCTCAGGCCTCGGCCCAACAATAGACATATCACCTATAAGAACATTAATAAACTGAGGGAATTCGTCCAAACGAGTTTTACGCATAAACTTTCCCACCTTAGTAATTCTGGGGTCGTTTTCTGATGAAAGCTGAGGTCCATTTTGCTCTGCATTTACAACCATTGTTCGAAACTTAATGATTTTAAAAGATCGCCCATTCTTCCCCACCCTATCCTGCAGAAAAAAAATAGGTCCTGGAGATGATAATTTTACTGCTAGCGCAGAGAAAAAATAAAAAGGCAGGAGTAAGATTACGGCCATAAAGGAAAAAACAAAGTCCATTCCACGTTTTATAACCCTTTGCCAAAAAGGCATAACGTCCGAAATAACCTCTAAAAGTAAAGCGCCATAAATATTAGTCATCTTAACTGTTCCAGATAGAATCACATACGTATCAGGAAGTGATTTAATTCTAGCGTTACCATCATCAATTTTAAGCATAATATTCATAAGCTTATTGTGTTCTGAACTTTCAATGGCAATGATATATTCGTCAATATCAAGTGTTTTCTTAATCTCATCCAATTGCTCAAAATGTCCTAAGTAAGGAATGGTTCCGTCTAATTTTCGGTCATTCCCATTCATGTTGACATACCCAATAAATGTATTTACATTCTTTCGGTTTTTTTGGATCTCATCATAAATATCTATGGCTTTTTCTGTCCCTCCTATAATAACCGTTTTAAAACCATTCCCTGGCCCTCTAATTGAATGTATTAAAAGGGTATTCACAAACATTCGAGGAATTGCAGTAATGACAAAATGAACACAAAACAGAATGAGTAAATTCCAATAGTAACCTTCGTATCCCCTCACCTGATCATCCAAAATAATTGAAAAGAAAATCACAAGAGAACCTATAATACTACCTGAAATGGTTAGGTTAAAAAGTTTTAATCGAAACATTCTTCGTATTTCAATATATGTGCCCTGAATAAAATACAAGACCATCCAAAATATGGGTATGAGAAAAACACCTAGCCAAAAATTATCATCTGTTTGAAAATTCTCGTTTTCAATCCAGGTTTTTCTCAGGTAAAAGAAAAGCGACCATGATAAAACCGATGATATATAATCAGATAATAAAAACAAATATATCCAAGGTCGATTCTTCATATCTAATCCCACAAAACTTTTATATTATCTATACAGATTAAACCTTCTGTTTTTCCTTCATCTAAAAAAGCGGTAAAAGTCTGCAGGAATTGTGTGTTATTAGGAGAGGAAGAAATCAACTCTTTTAGCTCTATATATATTTTCTTCCAAACTACATTTTCAGGCGCTTGACCATTCAGTCGAACATTTACGTTATTTGAAATTACGCTAGGACTTACAAAAAGGAGTCCCGTATATAAATCATTGGTTACATAATAATCAATCTCGAGATAACATTCTGAACCTTTAGGAATGGCCAATTGATCTGTTGTATTAGCAACCCATGTTGAATCAACCTCATTTAAAACAACCTTACCGTAAAAATTACCATTAAAAGAATTCAGATTTTCATTGGACAGTTGAAGAAAAGTGGTTGATGTCTCATCATTTTCAATTGAGTTGTTAATATCCTCAAAGTCTTCTACCCAAAAATTAGTGATACTCTTGTAATTGGTGACAGGATTAATTACTAAATCTTCATTCTGAACGAGCTCCGCATCAATTTCATAATGCTCTAAAAATGGATACAATTTCTTGGTTGCTGAAATGCCGTTATTAATCACAACCGGATATACCTTAACATTGACAGCCCCAGTCTTCAGTATCGGAATTCTAAACGGCACCTCAAAAATGCCTATAAGTTGATCGTCAATGTAAACTTGTGCGTTTGTAATACTCTCCGTGAGCTCACCTTCCAAACCTGATAGGTCGATATTACTATTGAGCTGCCATTCATTCACCTCTAACCATGACGGATCAGGATTGTTCTTCACACAGGAAGAAACAAGAATAAATAATGAAAATACTTGAACTACTAAGCGCACTTTAAATGGAACGATTTGAATTGGAAAATATTGTTTTATTGAAGGTATATTTTGGACATCTCATCTAATATTTGATGCGCTACGAGCATAGCGTTTAATCCATCCTCAACATTTACAGGTATTTCAGCATTTTTTGCGATACTATTGTGAAAAGCAATTAGCTCTTCTTTTATGGCGTTCGTTTCAAAAATATCAGGCTTATCAATCAATATCTTCTTTTTCGCCTTATCCGCACCAAGATCTAATATGATATCAAATGGATCTGCCTCTCCATCTAGCTCTTCCATTTTGAAAACCTCTAGATTTTTATTTAAGAAATCTACGCTTATGTATGCATCTTTTTGAAAAAACCTTGTCTTCCTCATGTTCTTTAAGGATATTCTAGAAGCCGTTAAATTCGCAACACAACCATTGTCAAATTCTATTCGTGCATTCGCTATATCATGCGTCTCACTAATTACTGATACTCCCGAAGCCGAAACTTTTTTCACTCCTGACTTAACAATACTTAATATAATGTCAATATCATGAATCATTAAATCCAAAACAACAGGGACATCAGTTCCTCTAGGGTTAAATTGAGCCAAGCGATGCGTCTCAATGAACATAGGCCTCTCCAAATGCCGCTGAGCAGCAATGAAAGCCGGGTTAAATCTTTCTACATGTCCAACCTGAGCTACTACATCTGCCTCATGTACCAATGACTGTAATTTATAGGCTTCGTCTATGGTCTCAGATAGAGGTTTTTCTATGAAAACATGCTTTCTAGATTGGATAGCTATTTTAGCAACAGAAAAATGTGATAATGTAGCTGTGACTACATCCAAACAATCCACCACCTCTATTAGCTCCTCAACCGTGTCGAAAGAAGGGATCCCATACTCCTTAGAAACCTCATTTGCAACTGATTCGTTTGGGTCATAAAAACCAACCAAATCGAAACAATCATTTAACTCTTTGATGATACGGATATGAATTTTCCCTAAATGACCTGCACCAGCCACTCCTATTTTAAGCTTCATATTGATAGATTCAAAATAAATGTCAATTTATAAATTATAAAAAAAGCCATTAGAACAACTAATGGCTTTACTGATATAGTATTTTAATTATTTTTTGATTGAGTCCACTACTGCTTTAAAAGCATCTGGATGGTTCATAGCTAAATCAGCTAAAACTTTTCTATTGAGCTCAATTCCGTTCTTCTTAACGCCGCCCATAAATTGAGAATAACTCATTCCATGTGTTCTCGCACCAGCATTAATTCTTGTAATCCATAAGGACCGAAAATTTCTTTTCTTTTGTTTTCTTCCTGTATAAGCATATAACAAACCTTTTTCAATGGCGTTTTTTGCTACTGTCCATACATTCTTTCTCCTACCAAAGTACCCTTTGGCAAGCTTCATCATGTTTTTTCTTTTAGCTCTTGAAGCTACGTGATTTACTGATCTTGGCATATTTTCTAATTGTTTTTAATAAGAAGTGCATCTATATTTCAGATGTCTTAGTTACTCGTTATTTGGTTAATAATAAAGAACCTTTTATTTCATGCACAATTGCAACTTAATATTGGACAAATCTGCATCATGAACCAATCCAGAATGTGTTAAGTTACGCTTACGCTTTTTGGCCTTCTTAGTTAAAATGTGGCTTTTAAACGCATGCTTACGTTTAATTTTCCCACTCCCAGTGATTGTGAATCTCTTCTTAGCACTGGATTTTGTCTTCATTTTAGGCATTTTTTTGTTTTTTAAAGATGAACACTATATCAGTTTTTTTTATTTCTTTTTTGGGTTTATCATGAGATTCATTTTTTTACCTTCCATTTTAGGAAGTTGTTCAATCACACCATAATCCGCTAATTCTTGCGCAAAACGCAGTAGTAATATTTCTCCTCTATCCTTGAACACAATTGTTCTACCTCGGAAGAAAACGAACGCTTTCACTTTACTTCCTTCTGTTAGAAACTTTTTAGCGTGTGCAAGTTTAAAATTAAAATCATGGTCGTCGGTATTCGGACCGAATCTAATTTCTTTTACAACTACTTTACTCTGTTTGGCTTTTAACTCTTTTTGTTTTCTCTTTTGATTGTAAAGAAACTTCTTGTAATCCATGATTTTACAAACCGGAGGGACAGCCTTTGGGGATATCTCAACCAAATCAAGTCCTTCTTCCATTGCCATGTCAATGGCTTTAAGAGTTGCTACTACCATTGGTTCACTTCCTTCTACAACCAATCTCACCTCTGGGGCAAGAATCTTTTGATTGATTTTGTGTTGGGCAGCCTCTTCTCTTCTAACAAAAGGACGTCTTGGAGTTCTTCTCATTCAAATTTTAATCGTTAATTACCAATTCTTTTTCTACTAATTTATTTACCAATTCAGCAAAATCCTTAATACCCATTGCTCCTTTATCTCCTTCCCCTCTTTGACGAACAGAAACCTGTTCTGAGTTGAACTCTTTTTCACCGACAATCAGCATAAATGGACGCTTTGCTAACTCAGCATCCCTTATTTTCTTACCAATCTTTTCATTTCGGTCATCAATAAGACCGCGAATATCGTAATTATTTAGGACATCTGAAACTTTTTTAGCATACTCGTTATATTTCTCCGATATAGGTAAAACAGCAAATTGATTTGTAGTCAGCCATAAAGGGAAGTCACCACCGCAATGCTCTAACAATACTGCGACAAAACGTTCCATAGAACCGAAAGGTGCGCGATGAATCATTACGGGTCGGAGTTTATCGTTATTACTCCCTACATATTCCAACTCAAACCGTTCTGGCAAATTATAATCTACCTGAATGGTACCTAACTGCCATTCCCTACCCAAAGCGTCTTGAACCATAAAGTCTAACTTCGGACCATAAAAAGCAGCCTCACCATATTCAATAACGGTATCTAGACCTTTTTCTTTTGCCGCCTCAATAATCGAAGCTTCTGCTTTTTCCCAGTTGGCGTCAGAACCAATATATTTTTCAGATTTCTCTTTATCTCTAAGTGAAATTTGCGCTTTATAATTTTTAAAGTTTAATGTTTTCAGTACATACAAAACGATATCAATCACATTCATGAATTCAGTTTTGACCTGATCCTGTGTACAAAAAATATGAGCATCATCCTGAGTAAACCCTCTCACTCGTGTTAATCCATGAAGCTCCCCTGATTGCTCATACCTATATACCGTTCCAAATTCTGCAAAACGTAAAGGCAAATCCCTATATGATCTTGGACGAGAATTAAAAATCTCGCAGTGATGAGGGCAATTCATCGGTTTTAAATAAAACTCCTCATTGGGGTCTGGTGTTTTAATAGGCTGAAATGAATCCTCTCCGTATTTTTCATAATGTCCAGAACATACGTATAACTCTTTATTACCAATATGTGGCGTAATTACCTGGTCATACCCTGCCGATTTCTGTGCTTTCTTTAAAAAATTCTCAAGACGTTCGCGAAGTGCAGTACCATTTGGTAACCATAACGGCAATCCCTGACCTACTTTTTTAGAAAAAGTAAATAGGTCCAATTCTTTACCTAATTTTCTGTGATCTCGTTTCTTTGCTTCTTCAAGAAGTTCTAGGTGCTCTTTGAGCTCAGCATTTTTAGGGAATGTAATTCCATAAATCCGAGTGAGTTGTTTATTCTTTTCGTCACCTCTCCAATAAGCACCTGCTACTGCAGTTAGTTTAATGGCTTTTATAAAACCTGTATGAGGAATGTGTGGACCCCGGCACAAATCCGTAAATTCTCCTTGAGTATAAAAAGTTATGGTGCCATCCTCTAAGCCCTCTAACAATTCAAGTTTATATGGGTCTTTCTTTTCCGCAAAATATTTTATGGCATCTGATTTCGACATCTCTTTTCTTGCAAACACATTTTTTTGTTTTGCAAGCTCTTTCATCTTAGATTCTATCTTCTCCAAGTCATTCTCGGAAAATGAATCATCTAAAAAATCAATATCATAATAGAATCCCTTAGCAATTGGAGGCCCAATAGCAAATTTGGCATTTGGATAATAAAACTGAATCGCCTCAGCCATGAGATGTGCAGAAGAATGCCACATCGTTGACTGCCCTTCTTTATCCCTCCAAGTCAAAAGCTGAAGAGAAGCATTTTCTTTGATTGGCAGACTCGCATCAACTACATCTCCATTCACCACAGCAGACAATACATTACGTGCCAGCCCTTCAGAAATTGACAAAGCAATATCCATTGAAGTAGTATTCGCATCTACATTTCGTACTGAACCATCGGGAAGAGTAATGTCTATCATAAAAAATTTTGTGCAAAGATAAGTAAAGAGGAGTAAATTAGATAAAAATCACACTAACTTTTGTTTTCTATTCGAAATAATGATTTTTGAATCGACCTGATCGAACTAGATATAGAATCCTCTCCTAAAATGGTTTCAGGTAATTCCATTGAAATATAACAGCGAAACATCCAAATTTCAAGAATATCCTTAAGCTCCACGGAGTAGGTTTCATATAAGGGATTTGTAGATGAAAGGAGAACATTCTTTTCCTTTGAAATTTGATTATCAATGATCTTGAACACAATCCCATCATCTTTGGTTACAATAACACAGGGCGTTTCTGAAGAAATCAAGGTCCAATCCTGAACAAATTCACCAACAACAAAAGAACCATCAGAAACAGGCGGCATTGAATCTCCTGATATAGGAAAAGTCCTGTATTTGCGGTTTTTGGATAAAAATGGAAGGCGAATGGTTGGTAGCTCTTTAATAAATTCAGGATCTGAGTAACCAAGAGCATATCCTGCTTTGGCCTTAACTGGAATCATTTCAATGAGCTCCTCATTGCTTTCTGAAACCTGAGATGTAAGGATTCTCAGCTTAGATCCTGTTGCAGAAGATTTCCATCCATTCGTGATTCTGGTCCACTGACTTGAATTAAATGTTGAGAAATCATTCTTCAATATGGCATCAATCGAAATGTTGTAAAATTCTGAAATCATGGAGATGATTTCTAGACTTGGTTGAGCAACAGCGTTTTCATAACCACTGTAGGTAGATCGATTCAAACCCAAGCTTTTGGAAACCTCATCTTGAGATTTACCAAAATGTTTTCTTAAAAGCTTCAAATTATTTCCTACTACCATAATATCAAATTTTAGGTTAAATATATAAAATAATGAATAACTAAGCAGTGTTTTTGATTAGAATTTAATCTTACTGGGAAACGAATTTATAGCTGATGTAACCCGTCTGGGAGTTGGACGCAGATGATAAGTAATTAAATCGAGATTTTCGAGCGTATTCAAGGGCTTTACTTTTCATGCATGATGAGGCATTCGAAGAAGAAGCATTATCGATTTGCGCATCTATTACATTTCCATTTTTATTCACTTTTACTCTGACAACAATGGTTCCTTGAGAATTGTATCCGCATGTATATCCCGGGTTTCGAATATGCCAATTGTCATTTTTATATGCAGAACGCCCCTTAAGCTCCCACTCTACCATCACTTGTCCTGAAAACTGATTTTCTGAACTTGAATTAGCAGGTTGATCCTCCTTTGCTTGATCACGCTTTAATTCTTCTAGTCTCGCTTGATGCTCTTTAACCAGCTCTTCTCTTTTTTCATCTCCACCTGTTTCATCAATAAATTGTTGCTCTATATCTTTCGCCGACTCAGCAGGATCGCCTTCATACGTGCTTTCTGACCAATCATCAGTGGAACTATTTCTAGAATCATTTACATCTCTAGAAATACTAGATACATCTCCACCAGAAAAGCTTCCTGCATCTATGTTTTCTGCCTTTAAGCGAATTCCATCATCTTCCAATTTGGAATAGGTGTTGAATTGTGTTTTCTTACCAAACCCTGAGAAAGAGGATACCTGAAGGTATACAAATACAAAAAGGTAAACCCCCGCACATGCGGCAATTCCAATTATTGTATGTTCTGAAATTTTTCTCATGGATGACTTATAACTTGACCTGTTTGTTTATCAATGTATTTTTGAATTATTCCTGATTCCAAATCGATAACTTTCAAAAAATTCATGTCTGCATTATAAAATGCCCACTGATCGAAAGAAAGTATTTCATTACCTCCAAAATCATACAGTGCATTTCCTAAATCATTTTCTAAAATAAGAAAATCTCCTAGCTTGTATATAGAAGAGTACAATGCATCTATAAATACGTTCAATTTTAAGTCCATTACTCCAAATTTTCCATTCTTTCCGAACAGTATATAGTTATTATTGATAAGCTCAATACTCTCATGGTCATATTTCGATATGATGTTGTATGACGAATCCATTAGCGCCCATTTACCATTCTTTGAAACCCCAAAACTGTGTCCTAAATTTCTAATGTTATCGTATTTTGGCTTGACTACAAATTCCCCATCAGTATTAATGACACCAAATTTTTGATTACTAAAAGCTACTGCCCGATTATTGAAAAAATTCCCCAATACATCATAATCAACATATCCGTCAAACTTATTTTCAATCAATCGTTTACCCTGCTTGTCAAGGTAACCAATCTTATCGCCTTTAATGCAAATAGCATATCCGTTTATCTCTTGATGTATCTCTTGGTAAAGCGAATCATTTACAATGACTCCATTTCGATCAGAAAGCTGCTTATAATTATCTCTTTTCACAACAATAAACAAGCTGTCAGAAAAGTTATATATCCCCTCATAAACACAAGGAATAACTTGACTAAGATTTATATCCAATAAGCCTCGTTTACCAGCTATAGACACTGGACACACACCATTTTTAAAATTCAGAACAAAATCGTACAATTCCGATGTCAACTGTGCACCTTTGCGGTCATAAAAGGCATATAGGGAATCTTTTTGTGCACAGATATACCCTTCAGCCAATATAGATATATCTTGAAATACCGTATCAAAAATAAAATCTCCATTTCGGTTTATAACTCCCAAGTAATCTCCAGCCGAAACGATATAAAGCTCCGTATCTGTTTCAATGTCCTCAAAAACAAAATCACTAACCTTTTCATTCTTTTTATTGATTAAACCGATCTTACCATCCCTTTCAACTGCAGCAAGACCATCATAAAAAAAACCTGCGTCATCATATTCGGGCTGAATTAACCATTTGCCAGATGTATCACTGTAACCCATAATACCTAACGAGTCTGAAAAAGGATAGAAACCGATATCGACCAATTCGGAATCTAAACTAATCTCTTCCTTAAATGGATAATTCGGATACAAAAGATCAAATTCAACAATGAGCTGCGCCTTAAAATTATTGGTGTATCTTCTATAGAGCTCCTTCCAAGCTTTTTCAACATTTCTGTTTTGAGAATATATTTTGGTGAATTGTTCAAGCCCCCTATACCCTTCTATCGAGTGATAAATAGAGTAAATACTGTCCTCAGCAACACCAACATGAACATTATTTGGATAGTTTTCAATAAATCGAAGCAGTACATCCTCACTAAATGTCGTAACAGATTCCTGATATTCAAATAACTCTTCAGCATTTTGTAATTCAGTGCGAAATATTGAATTTGGATATTTCTCAAGCATGCTTATCGTATAGGAAAGACTTTCTTTTTTCAAAACCGCTACAAGAACCAATGAATCTCTGTCTCTAACCACGGCGCTCAAGTTTCTATTCCAAGACTGAAATTCGATTAACGAATCATAACAATCTATGGATTTTCGATTGTTGCAGGTATAAAACACATCATCCCCAAGCTTTTGTTTTTGATTTTCGATTGAAAGTGAATCAAAATGAAATGGAGATAGCTTGAGACGGGATTTTACAGATACTTCATTCCAATTCCTTTCAGCAATCAATATATATTTAATTGAAGAATCAATATCCCCAGTTACCGGAGAATCATAATACAAGGATAAGCCATATGCACAAGCGGAGGAATCTCTTTTTAGTCCATCATTAAATCCATTAAAAGCACTGTAATAATCATGATTATTCAATGACATATATGATTTCTCAACTGTACCGCAAGACAGAATAGAAAGCACTACACCAACGACAATAAAAAGAATATAAAACTTTCTCACACTCAAAAATAGCAATAATTATACCGTAGGATTTGACTATCTTTTTAAGTTATCAGGAATTTTACAAACAGGTATCGGAAGCATTTTATGCTGATTTATTTTGTGAAGCCTATTATAGATATTTAATACCTCAATCTGCCTTTTTGTTAAGTCGTTCTTTTCTCCAGAAAAACCCATAGCCCATTCGAGCTCGGCATAGCTTGCTCCAATTTGATCTTCATCTTTACGCCCATCGCCCCACAAACCATCAGTAGGTGCTGCCTGCTGAATTTCTTCAATCACATTCAAAGTAGCCGCTAAAGCAAAAACTTCTGTCTTTGTTAAATCCGCTATTGGACTCAAATCGACTCCACCATCACCATATTTGGTGTAAAAACCAATCCCAAAATCTTCTATTTTATTTCCTGTGCCTGCTACAAGAAGGCCATGAGCCTGCCCCACTGCATAAAGAGTCATCATCCGAAGCCTAGCTCTACTATTCGCCATGGACAATTGGTTGGATTCAATAGGAAAAGGCATGCTTTTTTCAAATGATTCAAAAACTTCTGTTAGCTCTAATTCATGAGACTCAACATTTGGATATCGATCTGTTAAATCTTCAATATGTTTTTTAGCCAATAAAAACTCTGCTGATTGCTGTCGAATAGGCATATTTAAAAGAACAACCCTCTTACCCGTTTCGGCACATAATATCGAAGTTACTGCAGAATCTATTCCTCCGGACACGCCTATAACGAAACCATTGAGATTGGACTGCTCACAATAAGATTTTAACCAATCAACGATATGCCTGCTGACCCTTTCCAAAATCGATTAGAACAATATAGATAATTTAAAAATCAATTGGTTTTGTCTTGCTGAAGCTGAATAATACTCCTTATTTGGAGGGAAAATCAATTCGGTTCCAATATTATACATTGTTTTATTTTCATCCTTACGGTCTAAAAAATAAGGGGTTATACCATAATAATATCCCGCTTCAAGCACCAAACAAGTCGAACCTACAAAATTCCACTCTGCACCTGCAGTTAAACCAATACTGCCATTATATAAGAACATTTCACCTGGGGAACTCATTAATGTGGTTGAAATTGCATTAGTATTTGGAATACCCAAAGTCGTTTGAATACCATCATCAGCTATTTTATGAGTCAAAAGAAATGAGTTTCTGAGACCAAATTTTCCGAAATATCTAAAATCACCGATGAAATTCGTTCTGAACAAAAGCATCAATGGTATCGTTAATTTTGTTGTTGATACATTTCTAGAAAGCAATTGCATTGTTTCAAATGAATTTGCCGCAGATGCCTCTTCATTCGTTAAAACAACATCAT
>JABJEE010000031.1 GCA_018665005.1 Flavobacteriales bacterium | reverse complement strand
TGATATCATTAATGAAACCAGAAATCCAAGTATTCCTGCTTTACAAGAATTGGCTCCTTATATTTCATACGGATCATCTCCTCGTGGAGGTATCAATTTGGCTTTGGCTTCAAAAGCAAGAGCATTTATGGAAGGAAGATCATTTGTCACTCCTGATGATATCAAGGTTATGTCCATTAAGGTTTTAAACCATAGAATAGGTTTGACTTATGAAGCCGAGGTGGATGAGTTAAACGCAGAAGATATTATTCATAAGATCGTTCAATACGTGGAGGTGCCTTGAATCTTAAAGAAATCATAAAATCAGTACGAAGAATTGAATTGAAGGCCAAAAGCTTTTCAAATCAAAATTTCTCGGGATTGGATCGAAGTGCTTCTAAAGGTTTGGGCATGAATTTTAGTGAGGTTCGGGAATACCAGTTGGGGGATGAAACTCGCTTTATTGACTGGAATGTAACTGCTCGTTACAACAACCCACACGTGAAGGTATTTGAGGAAGAACGAGAACATGTAAATATGTTTTTTATTGATGTTTCTGGCTCCCTAGACTTTGGTGCTGGTGAACGAACTAAAAAAAGAGTCATTGTTGAATTATTTGCTACTGTTGCATTTTCTTGTTCAATGAATCAAGATAAGATTGGTGCTGTTTTCTTTTCCGATGAGGTTGTTAAATATTTCATCCCAAAGAAAGGTAAAAAACATGTTTGGACCATGCTGAAATATTTAATTGAAAATGAGTTCAAGTCAAAGTCTTCAGATCCATCAAGCGCTTTTGATTTTTTTCAAAAAACAAAATGGAAAAAATATAGAATGTTTCTGTTCAGTGATTTGTTGTTCTCTGATCCATTTCAGAGTATTTCAGCATTTAAAAAGACAAAATCCAAAAACCAGGCGTTCATAATTAGAGTTCATGATGAAATGGAAAACAAGCTACCTATAAAAGGGTTTTATCAACTTATTAATTCTGAGACGGGTTTGCGAACATGGGTTAATGGCTTCTCAACGAATGTCCAAAACTCAATGAGACGGACGAACGAAAAAAATGAATTGCTGTGGAAAGAGGAATGCAAGAGTGGTAAAATTCTTCTAACCTCAATATCAACTAGGTCAAACATCTATTCAAAATTGAACGGTTTTTTTTAGAAAGATGAGAGTTTACCTAAATATCATTTTACTTGTCATTTGCTTCCAAAGTTTTGGACAATCTTTAGACACTTATATTTCCGATAGCGAAGTGCGCGTTGGTGATATTTTTGAGTTGAAATATGTCATTACAAATACAGATAAATTTCCTATATCAAATGATAAAGGAACTGTTTTTCCGTCTGTATTACTTACTTCTGACACCGTTCAAATCAAAAGTATCCCTTCTGTTGATGTAGTGTCTTTTACTGATTCCCTGATGCCTCTTAATGACTCGTTTCAAGTCACACGCACGTATCAATTGATCGTTTGGGATTCATGTGCCTTATCACTTATTGGCTTCGAATACAAGTATTTCGACTCTATTGTGAGATTTCCACCTGCCTATGTCAATGTATCTTATTATAGCGCAAAGGAAGGAATTGACCTTGTGGATATAAAAGAGAGATTTCATAATTGGAAGAATACAAATACTGAAAACAAGAAAGGTTCGAATACCAATTGGTTACTCTTAATATTGGGTATATTATTATTTGTTGTTTTATACATTTTTATCCGAAAAATAAAGCACAATAAACTTGTGAAAAACAAAAAATCACTTCAAGAAGCTACGTTAGAGCAAATGAATAAACTTCAAAAGGAGGAGCTTTGGAAAAAGGAATTACTCAAGGAACACTTTGTCAGGTTTTCACATCTTTTAAGATCCTATTTAACAAATCGGTATGGCGTTTCTTTTTTGGATAAGACGACTCAACAGTCTCTATTTCTTCTTGATTCTTTGAGTATAGATGAAGCTCTGAAAAATAAAATATTACAGCTTTTGAAAAGTTCAGATTTGGTGAAATTTGCCGATTCGAATATTGAGGACAAATATATTTCGTTTCTTTTTGAAGACTTTACATCAATTGTAATTCAAACGACTCCAATAATTGAAGAGACATGATTAGTTTGATAGAGGAATTATTGGGTTATAACTTTGAGAAACCTTACTGGTTTTTTCTATTGCTTTTTTTGCCTTTGTTTATTTGGCTTTTTTTTAAATTGAATAAAGAGAAACCATTTGCATTTAAATACACGAATACGATAGATCAACAACAAAGGATTTCATCTTTTTTGGTTTTGACATTGAAGATGCTCTTAAATTCAGCAAAGATTCTACTGTTTTTCTTATTTGTTTCTATTCTTGCATCACCAAGTAAAATTGATCCGGATCAACCAAAGCCAGATCAAAATGGATATGGTATCGATCTTATATTCGTCTTAGATGTTTCTTTTTCTATGCAGGCCATGGATTTAAAACCCAATCGACTAGAAAGCGCCAAAAGGGTCATTGGTAATTTTATTCAGCAAAGAAAGAATGACCGAATCGGATTGGTGGCTTACTCAGGAGAGGCCTACAGTGTTTGTCATAAAACAACCGACTATAAACTTTTAGGAGCGCAATTGGCACGCATCAATGGCAATGATTTGATTCAAGGCACTGCTATTGGTGTTGGATTGGGTACGGGTATTACACAGCTAAGAGGAGACAGCACCAAGTCAAAAGCAATTGTTTTACTCACAGATGGTAAAAATAATGTGGGAGATGTTTCACCAATTGAAGCGGCAGAGCTTGCTGTTAATGAAGATGTTCGTGTTTATACAATAGGAGTAGGTACGAATGGCTATGCACCAATACCTAATATGGGCGCTTTCGGAGCTGGATTTAGTTATAGTCTTGTTGAAATTGATGAAGAAATTCTAAATGAAATATCAAATCTTACAGGTGGTCAATATTTTAGAGCTACAGACTCAAGATCACTTAATAGAATCATTATGGAAATAGATAAAATTGAGAAAAAGCTTTTAAATAAAGAACAATCAGTTTTGCCATTGACGACCGATTTAACACCGTTTTTAAATATAATAATATGCCTTTGCATGATTATAATCATCGGTGACATATTTCTTTTTATACAATATGAGTAGTAATAAATCACATATCTATTATAAATGGCTAAGAATCTTTTTGGCTCTTGAGCTATTTACGATTGCACTGATTCTTGCAGCATATCTATATTTAGAAAAAAATGGAATAATCTTTCAAAATCCCAGGGTGTTATACGCTCTTCTCTTTTTACCATTGCTTTATGGTATATTTTTTATTCGCCAGAAAAGTAAAATTGACGTATTTGAAATGAATCCATCTCTATTATTGACTGGGAACCAACATTATTTAACCGTATTCAATCTAAAATTTATTTTCCTCAAAAACACCTTAGTAGCGATTATCATTGCTTTATCAAACCCCATATATGGGACCAGAAAAGTAGATGTTGTATCCAAAGACGGTGAAATAATGATTTGTCTTGATATTTCTAATTCAATGAATGTAAAAGATATTCAAAATGAAAGTCGTTTGGAAGTTGCAAAAAGGCTTTTAAACGGAATTATTAACAAACTCTCAGGTCAGAAAATTGGAATTTGTTTATTTGCTGCTGATGGATTTGTGCAAATTCCTCCCTCTCAGGACTACCAATCTGTAAAGATTCTTCTTTCAGATGTTAAAACGACATTTTTAAGTAGGCAAGGAACAAACGTTTGTAATGCACTTGAACTTGCAATGAATTCTTTTACTGAAAATAAAATACCCAAATCCATTCTTTTGATTACTGATGGGGAAAATCACATGTCTGAAGATCAAAGTGTTTACAATCGAATAAAAAAAGATAAAGTTTTGTTATATGCCATGGGCATAGGTAGTGATGAAGGTGGACCAGTACCTGATTTTGCTACAAAATCATTGAAAATGGATGATGATGGGAACTTGGTTATATCAAAGCTCAATATTGAATTTGCACAAAACCTTATAAGTCAATGCGGAGGAAAGTTGGTGCGTATTGATTCACAATACCCGGATTTAAATCCTTTATTAACAGAAATTAACCTGAGGTCAAAGGGATATTCTCGAAATTTGAAAATTGAAGTGAGAAGGTCTTTAGTTGATTTTCCTGTGTTATTAGGATTTGTTTTCTTTTTACTCTTTTTACTAACCCCTTTACTCAAGTTAATAAAGAAATGAAGAATATTCTTTTAATCATATTTATTTTGGCTGGTTTAAGTATTAACGCTCAAGTTTGGGAAGATTCATTGCGTAATGCGCAAGAGTTATATCAAAGCAATGATTTTGATAATGCCTTACAATTATACAAGAAAGCAAAAGTAGAGTCAGGGAAAGATCTCTTTCTTAAAGAAGAATTGGCTCAGTCCGCTTATCGTTCAGGGGATTATGAAATGGCGCATTCCTCATTCGAAAGCGCTATCAAAAAAGAAACCGATCCTGCAGAACTTTCTAGGTTATATTACAATCAAGGAAATGTCTGTTATAAGAAAGGGGATATGGATGAGGCCATAGAAAATTACAAAAAATCAATTATTACAGATCCGAATAATCAAGATTCTAAATATAATTTGTCGCAAGCATTAAAGAAAAAGAGCCAAAATAAAAAAACTTCACCAAAAGAGGATAATCAATCTTCAGATGATCAAGTGAATCAGTCAAAAGGCAATGATGGGTCCGATACGAAAAAAGAATTTTCAATGGAGAAACAAGCTGCAAATCGAAAGTTGAATGAATTATTGAAAAAGGCAGAGAACACAAAAAGGAAAGTTTCTGATAAATCTCAAAAAAACAATAACAACGGAAAGGATTGGTAATGAAATATATTGTACTTATTTCACATTTATGTTTTGCCTTACTCATGTTTGGGCAAAAAGCCGATATTTTTATTGAAGTTTCTGAGACCGAAGTTTCTGTTGGTCAAAATATCAGCATATCCATTACCACATCTTTGAATGGGAATATAGAATTTCAATTTCCAAATCATTTTCAAAAGGGATATGCCCAAATGGAGGGAATGTCACAGGAGTATATTAATGGTAAGAGCAAAACAGTCTATTACAAAAATCAGAATGGTTATTTTACTGACAAAGGAAAGTATGTAATTGGACCTGCAACAATAAAGTCGAACGGAAAAATATATAGGTCTAATAAAGTCAAAGTAGTTGTAAAAAAGTCGAATAAGTCCATCCCGAAAAAAAATGATTTCAATAGAAATTTGAAAACTATAAAAACATTTTATGGAGAAATAAATGTATCAAAAGATGAGATTTATGAGGGTGAGTCTGTCCATTTGAATGCCAAAGTATATTCGAAATATGCTTTTTCAAAATATGGATATACTCCATATAGTGTTGACGGCAAACACGATGAGTATGAAATTCAAAGTACCAATCCATTGGCATTGGTGGAAGAGCAGATCGGAGGGGAATCCTATTATGCCCTTGAGTTAGACAATCGGGTGTTTTTCCCTGTAACATCTGGAACCTACAGGGTTGAGCCATTTGGAGTCGATATCGTCGACCGACGTATTTACCGAGTGAATGCAGATAAAAAAAATATAGCGGTCAAATCGCTACCAACCAAAAACAGACCTGTTTCATTTAACGGCCTAGTCGGTGATTTTACTTTCGAAGCAGAGCTTTCAAATAATGAGGCAGGATTAAATGAGGTAATTACCTTGCAGTTGACCATTACCGGGGAGGGTAATCTTCATCACGCGATCGCTCCAGAATTGAGCCTTCCCGCAGAAGTAGAATTATATGCAGATCCTTTAGAAACAAAAGGTTATAAAATAGGCACCAATGGTTTTAAGGGAGCGCTAAATTATACGTATCCATTAAAAGTGGTAAAGAAGTCACGTTCGGAAATTCCTGAAATCGAGTTTTCATATTTTAATCCCAAGAAAAAGAAATACATCACTCATACCTCCAAACCGTTTCTAATTAATGACCATACCGATACAACAGACATTGAACTTATTCAACAATCTGCTGAGGAAGATCAATCTTCTTTGATAGTAAAAGGTGAGAATAGTAGTGTCGTTCATGGCTCAGAAAAATCATCAGAGGGAAATCGAAAATGGATTCTCTATACATTGCTTGTTCTAACGGTAATCGGAGGACTTTTGGCTCTTTGGCTTTTTATAAGGAGTAGGGCAAACAAGAATGAAAAAGTCCAAGCTATACCCACATCAAAAGAAATTGAAGCAATATTGAAAGAAATTGATCAATATAATATCACATCCGATTCTAATGTTTTACTTTCAAAAATGGAAGAATGCCTTTCTGCTGCATGTTGTTATTTATTAAGAACAGATTTATTAAATGTCTCGAGAAATGAAATGTTCGTTCTTTTAATAGATAAAATGGATAAAGAGAATTTAAGTGGTTTAAAAAATCTTTTCAAAGAGCTAGACGTGGTTCGATTCAGTAAACAAAGCACTGATTTAGCGATTAAAGACCTGAAATCTGAATTTAATCATCTCATTAAAAAAATCCTATCAAAAACAGCTTAAACGCCTTGTTAACAGGTGTTTTAGTGTGATTTGTTCACGTTGCATATCTGTTTAATTTATTTTTTTTTTCAAAAAAGTCCAACCTTATCAATATTTTTTCGTCTAAAGATTAAAATTGTTAGAACTATGAGACAATTAAAAATTGCAAAACAAGTAACGAATCGCGAAACAGCCTCTTTAGATAAATATCTACAAGAGATTGGTCGTGTTGATTTAATCACTGCCGAAGAAGAGGTGGAATTAGCCAAAAGAATTAAGGAAGGAGATCGTCAGGCATTAGAAAGGCTTACAAAAGCCAACTTGAGATTTGTGGTTTCTGTTTCTAAACAATATCAAAATCAAGGTTTAACCCTATCTGATTTAATAAACGAAGGTAATTTAGGATTGATTAAAGCCGCTGAACGCTTCGATGAAACTAGAGGGTTTAAGTTTATATCTTATGCCGTATGGTGGATTCGTCAGTCTATTCTTCAAGCTTTAGCTGAGCAGGCGCGTATTGTGAGGTTGCCTCTAAATAAAATTGGAAATATCAATAAAATCAATAGAGCATATTCTGAATTAGAACAAAAGTTCGAGAGACCACCTAGTGCTGATGAGCTCGCAGAAACATTAGACTGTACGACTCAAGAAGTGAAACAATCACTTTCTCAGAATGGACGTCATATTTCTATGGATGCTCCTTTAGTAGAGGGTGACAACTCTTCATCAAGTATGTATGATGTTATGGGGAGTAATGATTCACTACCAAGTCCAGAATCTAACCTT
>JABJEE010000030.1 GCA_018665005.1 Flavobacteriales bacterium | reverse complement strand
GATTTCTTTAATGGCTTCCTCAAAAACACCATGTGTCGATGGATAAGTAACCATTAGGCCGCCCAGAGTATCTTTATTTTCTTCCGCAACTTTTTTCAATTCATCGATATTGATGTTTCCATTGTCATCACAACCTGTTACCAGCACTTTAAAACCCGCCATAACTGCAGAAGCGGGATTTGTTCCATGGGCAGATGATGGAATGATCATGATTTTTCGTTGGTCGTCACCTCTAGACTCATGATAAGCTCTAATTACCATCAAACCTGCATATTCCCCTTGGGCACCAGAATTTGGTTGTAGCGACATGCCTGCAAATCCAGTACATTCACACAACGCATCATTGAGTTCATCAAACATGGTGTGATATCCTTGCACCTGATCTAAAGGAGCAAATGGATGTAAATTACTGAAGGACGGATTTGTAATGGGTATCAACTCACTAGCCGCATTTAATTTCATTGTACACGATCCCAAAGGAATCATACTATGGACCAAGGAAAGATCTTTGTTTTCTAATTTCTTTAAATAGCGCATCATTTTTGATTCAGAATGATAGCTATTAAAAATAGGTTGCGTTAGCGCATCTTCATTTCGTTTAAACTGATCATTTAAGGTCAGTTTTTCTGCTTCACTTTTACCTTTTTCTTCATCAAGCTGAGAAAAAAGTTCTAAAATCAGTGATACATCCTCAGCGGTATGGGGCTCGGAAAAACTAATGGTAACTTCGTTTTCGTTTTTAATATAAAAATTCAGTTCATGTTTTTCAGAAAGTTTTTTTATTTCTTTAGCGTCTATTCCCTTTACCCAAACGGTGTCGAAAAAAGATTCAGAACCAAGTTCAAAATTCATTTTTTTCAATCCTGATCCCAAAGAACAAGCCAATCCATTGACATGATTTGCTATATTTTTTATTCCTGTTGGACCATGATAGACAGCATACATACTGGCCATAACAGCCAATAATGCTTGAGCTGTACAAATGTTTGAGGTGGCTTTGCCTCTCTTGATATGTTGCTCCCTTGTCTGTAGCGCCATTCTTAGTGCTGTGTTACTGTCGGAATCTTTTGAAATTCCAATAATACGTCCAGGCATATTACGTTTATAAGATTCTTTTGTAGCAAAGAATGCTGCATGTGGGCCTCCGTATCCCATTGGGACTCCAAATCGTTGTGAAGATCCAAGAACAACATCTGCGCCACAATGACCAGGTGCTTTAAGTATAGATAAGCTTAAAATATCTGCAGCAACAGCAACTTGTAGGTTGTGTGCTTTGAGTTTTTCAATACGGGACTCAATGTCGCCAATGTGTCCATTCGCGTCAGGATATTGTATCAATGCTCCAAAAAAAGTATCATCGATTACACTGTTTTCAATGTCTTCGATAACAAGTTCAATGCCGAGGTTTTTTGCCCTGCCCTTTACAACATCAATAGTTTGTGGGAGCGCATTGGCGTCAATTAAAAATTTTATTTTTTCTGCTTTGACATCAGCCCTAGACCGACCATTATAAAACATAAGCATGGCTTCTGCTGCCGCTGTAGCTTCATCTAGAAGAGAGGCGTTAGCAATTTCCATTCCTGTTAGATCAATAACCATGGTTTGAAAATTCATAAGTGCTTCAAGTCTTCCTTGAGAGATTTCTGCTTGATATGGTGTGTAAGCAGTGTACCAACCTGGATTTTCAAGAACATTCCTGAGAATAACCGAAGGTGTGATGGTTTCGTGATAACCCAAACCAATAAACGACTTGTAAACTTTATTTTGTTTAGACAATTCTGACATATGGGTCAAAAAGTCATTTTCACTCAAGGCTTCATTTATTTTTAAATCGTTGGCCAATCGTATTTTTTTTGGAACAGTTTGGTCGATAAGTTCTTCAATTGATGATACACCTATAGTGTCAATCATCTTTTGTTTTTCAGACTCATTAGGACCGATGTGTCTTTGCTTGAAATCACTCATTTTGTCAAGGGTTTTTAATCAGAATGCAAATATAATTCAACTCATTCAAACAACAATCAGATTACAAAAGAGTTTATTTATTCATTGCATTTTCAATTCCTTTTTCTCGGAATGAATTTACGCGTTCGGCGGCGTTATAATGTATGTCTTTCCAAAATAGGTTGACATCTCCAATATGATAGTCTTTTAAAGTGATGGATAAAGAACGAAACGGCACTTTAGGCGTAGTTATCCAAATCGCTCCATCGACTAAATGTGTATTGAAAGATTGCTCGTACATCTTTTCATCAGAAAATAAAAAACCTCTATGTTTTTTTCTTGTTGCGAGGTTACTTTTATCCCATGAAACAGGATTGATGCAAGCTTTTCCTTTATACCAGTCTTTGTATTTTTTTGTCTTGTATCTTCTTTTAAAGGTATTCCATGTTACAAAACCACCTGTTTGATCGGCACTAGTTAGTAGAGGAATGGTCTTGAATTCATCTTCTTTAACGCTAAAGCCAGGTAAGTATGCACACACCAATTGTTTCTGTAATTCTTTTCCATCGAAAAAGTCTTTCAATAGTAACATCAAATGAGTCGAGCCTTGGCTGTGTCCTGCCAAAATAATTGGTCTTCCTTGATTGTGATTATCGAGATAATATTGGAAGGCATTTTTTACATCCAAGTATGCAGTCATTAGGGCATCTCGTCCTCCAGATTCCAAATTTGTATAGCTTCTAACGTGTGCTTGACTGTAGAAAGGAACAAACATGCGTCCAGCCTCAGACCAAGCAGATGCTTGAAATTTTGTTACATTTTTGGCCCTGTCCCTCTGTTCTTGATCATCAATAGAAATATTCCAATCACTGTTTTTTTTATCTAAAAAAACGGTAGGGTAGACATAAAAAACATCAGCGTAT
>JABJEE010000242.1 GCA_018665005.1 Flavobacteriales bacterium | reverse complement strand
ATCAATGCAAAAATATGGGATGTTAAAGCAGATGTTTTCATTCCTTGTGCTGGTTCTAGGATGATTTCTCAAGAACAATTGAATCGAATGAAAAATGCAGGAGTTAAAGTCATTTCCTCTGGAGCCAATGTTCCTTTCGCAGACCCTGAAATCTTTTTTGGACCGATTGCTGAAGAAGCAGATGATTCCATTTCGTTAATCCCTGATTTCATTGCGAATTGCGGAATGGCTCGTGTTTTTGCCTATTTGATGTCTCATGACCTAAAAAAACTAAATGATCATGAAATATTTGAGGACACAAGTCAAACCATATATAACGCTTTAAAAGAAACGCATAAAGTAAAGCCTGAAAATACAGGGCTTGCCAAAGCGGCTTTCGAAATAGCCTTAAATCAACTTGTATAAATCATGGAAATTTTTATTTTTTTAGTTTTTGTATTTGGATATTTAGCAATTACATTAGAACACCCCTTAAAAATAGACAAGCTTATACCAGCCCTTGTAATGATGGCGTTGGCATGGGCAGGAGTTGCTTTTGGTATCAATAGTTTTGATCAGTGGTTTGATCCAGGAAGCCACAGTCTTGTAGAAGGATTCGCAAATCTTCCACTTCATGGCGCACATGGAGAAATGGGCAAAATGGAGTATATGGAGCATACATTGCTTTATCATTTTGGTAAAACTTGTGAAATACTGATCTTCTTGGTCGGAGCAATGACGATCGTCGAAATCATTGATCATTTTAATGGCTTTCAGACTTTCAAGTCTATGATCACCACAAGGAGAAAGTCAAAATTGCTATGGATCGTTAGTATATTGGCTTTTATATTGTCTGCAATCATTGACAACTTAACCGCTACAATCGTATTGATCACAATTCTTAGAAAAATCATAAAAGACAAAAATCTTAGAATGTGGTTTGCTGGTATGATCATTATTGCTGCAAATGCCGGAGGAGCATGGTCTCCAATTGGTGATGTCACAACCACAATGCTATGGATGCAAGACAAAGTGACCGCTGTAATGCTAATAAAAACCCTATTATTGCCTTCTATTGTGTGTATGATTATCCCAACAGTTATAGCAACCCGACTACCAATTTTTAGAGGTGAAATTGAAGCTGAAGACAACCAAGAGGAAAGCAGTAAAAACAGTGCGTTCATGCTTATCCTTGGACTGTGTTTAATTGTTTTTGTTCCTATTTTTAAAACAATAACGCATCTTCCTCCATACATTGGAATGATGTTGTCTCTTGGCCTTATGTCGATGACCGCAGAAATGATAACTAATCGAGAGTTTACTTTGTCAAAAAAGGAAAACGATAATCACGGCCACGGTCCTACCTTTAAGGCCCTTACGAAAATTGAAATGCCAAGCATCTTATTTTTCTTGGGTATTTTGATGACGGTTGCTGCTCTAGAAAGCCTAGGCATGATTTTCACCTTCGGAAATGAAGTGAATGGCATGATGGATGAACGGGTATTCGTTTCTCTATTGGGAATTGGCTCAGCCATTATTGACAATGTTCCTTTGGTTGCGGCCTCAATGGGAATGTTTCCTGACGCCATGGATGCAAATGTATGGCACTTTATTGCATACGCAGCAGGAACAGGAGGCTCAATGCTTATCATTGGATCTGCAGCAGGAGTTGTGGCAATGGGCATGGAGAACATTTCATTCTTCTGGTATTTGAAAAGAATTTCTTTATTGGCTTTAATTGGATATTTTGCCGGTATCGGAGTTTTCTTAATTTTATAGTAACAAATCTGAAACTAAACGTTTTACACTTATGAATAATTTATTTTTTCTCGCTAAAGACACCAAAGAAACCACAAAAACTTTTTGGGAAGTCTTCGTAAATACTGATGAACTCGTTGGTTTATCCATTAATATCATCTTACTTCTTGTATTGGGATATGTGGTTTATATTTTCGTTACGAAATACCTCGATTACAATAGCATTTTAAAAAGCTACGGAAATATTAATAAAAAAATTGAGGAAGAATATGACTCCATGATGTTGAGTAAATATGAAAACTCGACAAACCCATTTAAGAAATTAATTTCGAAATATATTGATACTACCAAACAAGGAAGTAAAAAATCAACAGCCGAATCCCAGCTTAAAAATCAAGGAGATTTTGAGATGGCACGACTCGGAGAAAAAGTCGGAGTACTAGCAACCTGTTCAGGTGTTGCGCCCATGATTGGATTCCTCGGAACTACAATAGGTATGGTTGAGGTCTTTATGGCTTTAGAAGCGTCAAAATCACTTGAAATATCGATGATTTCAGGAGGGATATTAACTGCAATGACTACTACCGTTTCTGGTTTGGTAGTAGGGATTGTAGCATATGTAGGATACAATCACCTTGTCATGAAGCTAGAAAAAATTGCGATTGAGATGGAAAACGTTTCTTTTAACCTGATGAAAAATTACGACAACAAGAAAGAAAACTAAAAATCTCGTATCATGAATTTAAACCAACGAAATAAAATCAAGATTGAGGGTGGAATGGCGAGTATGACAGACCTTGTCTTCCTATTATTGATATTCTTTATCATCTTAAGCTTAATGGCCAACAATCAAACGCCATTGGACCTTCCTCAGGCAAATGAAAGCACCAAAACTGATCCAGAAAGAATTACACCAACTGTAATCGTATTAAATCGTGTTCCAGAGGAAAGTGATAGTCAAAAGCTGTATCAAGTGAGTCAAGAAGGTGAACCATTATCAGGATTATTGGATTATGAATCAATGAAATCGGAAATCAGTAAGGCGGTAAAAAATTCAGGTAAAACTAAGGTTAGAATTGCAGGTGAAAAGACCGCTTATTATGATGCCGTTTTTCAGGTATTGATCTTGGCTCAATCCCAAGAATGGCAACCTGTCTTGGCATTTGATAAATAAATAGTATGGCAATAGACAATAAACAAAAAGCATATGCGAGCTCCATTCTTTTTATGGTTGGAATCGTGGTTTCTTTGCTTTTTATTGAATTCACATTTGCCGAAAATCCACCAACAGTAGAAGTTTCTGATCCATTCCCTGAGGACATGGAAATCAAAGATGTGGTTGCAGAAACGAATAAACCATCAAGTTCAAGTTCTGCGAAAAACCCTGTACCAAAACCCACTCCACCCGCTCCTACAAATAATAATAATTCTAGTGAAGAATTAACGGATAACGAACCAGATGATGCTGTTTCAAACCCCTTCGGTGGACAAAACGGAGGTAGTAACAATTCCAATGGTTTTGGAGATGGAAACACAGGAGATGGAAACAGCGGCAATAGCGGATCCGGAAATAATGGTCAAGGATTTGGTGAACCTAAAAGAGAAAATAATCCTACTCCCCCTGAATATGACACCGATTACAGTGGAAATGTATGCGTAGAATTATTAATCAATGCACAAGGCAAAGCCATATCTGCAAAAGCATGTAATTCAACAAGTCATCCCGATCAAAATGTTGTAAAATCCGTAGTAGAATACATCAAAAAGAACGTAAAATATAAAGCGGAACCGAACGCTCCCAACAGAAAAGCTTTTTATACCGTTTACATCGAAGCTGGATAAGTCATGATCAAACTTATTTTTATATCCCTTCTTTCAATACTATTTCTTGGATGTACTGAAGAATTCAAGGAAAAAGACGAACTTCTTTCTAAAATAGAAAAATTACAAATATCAAATGTTGCACTTCAGAAAAAAAACGACAGCTTAAGCAATGCCTTAAATGAGGTGAAAGATGAATTCGATGAATTAATTTTTAGCCAAGAACAGGGTATTGATAGCCCTGGTTTTGAATACATGCCTTATAAGTATAGATCTCAAGCAAATAATAAATACATTAATGTCGAGGAAGATGCTAAAAGTGAATCCGATAAAAATTTCAAGAAAAGCATGGATAAGCTAAAAACTCCACGCAAGACCACACCCTTTGATCAATCAGGACATTAATTATTCAGAACATATCGACTGGTTGTTTCAACAGTTTCCTGCTTTTCAAAAGCAAGGAGGACAAGCTTATAGGCCTGGACTATCACACACCCATAAACTTCTTTCATTATTCGAACTTGATCTTGAGAAACTAAAATACATACATGTAGCGGGTACCAATGGAAAAGGATCCGTCTGCAGTATCACCGCATCAATCCTCACGGAAAAAAAGTATCAAGTTGGTTTATTTACCTCTCCTCACCTATTTGATTTTAGAGAAAGGATCCGCGTGAACGGAGCCATGATTTCCGAACAAGAAGTTGTTGCCTTTTGTGAAACGATTCGAAATACGAAACTCGATTTTAAACCCTCATTTTTTGAAATCACATTTGTACTCGCCATTCGCCATTTCACAAATCAAAATTGCGATTACGTGGTCTTGGAAACAGGCATGGGAGGTCGTTTAGACGCTACTAATGTAGTCAACCCACTCGTTTCAGTCATTACCAATATCGGCTTGGACCACCAACAATATTTAGGCAATACACTTAAAGACATCGCCAAAGAAAAAGCGGGAATTATAAAGGAGAAAACACCTGTTATCATTGGAAAAAAACAAGATGAAGTTTATGCTGTTTTCGAGCAAGTAAGTAGTGAGCAAAAAGCACCAATTTACATTGCAAAAGAAAGCTATACCGATGCGAAGCTTCCAAAATACCAATTGGAAAATGTCAACACGGCAATCAGCGCTTTGTCGGAACTGCACATTGAATGTTCAGAAGAAATCATCCAAAAGTCCCTATCAAATATATATATAAACACAGGGTATCAGAAGAGAATGGAGATTGTCCAAGACAAGCCCACAATAATAGTAGATGCCTCTCACAATAAAGATGGTTTAGCAATCACACTTGACGAAATTCGTGAAAAATATAAGGGCAAAATTTATTGCATTTTCGGCAGCACTAAAGAACGCGAGGTGAATGCGGGTTTCATGAATATATTTAATCATACACACCTCTATTTCTGTACCTTTTCAAATGAAAGAAGTAAAACTGTTGAAGATTGGAATACCATTAACACCACTTTAAATCAATCCATTGAGATTCATATGGATATCAATCCACTTTTTAATGAGGTT
>JABJEE010000241.1 GCA_018665005.1 Flavobacteriales bacterium | reverse complement strand
CAATCTTACAAGCAAGAGGTGGAAGCCCACTCACAAGTGTTTTAATGTTTTTTCAAATGTAGAAAAAAAACACGAATAAGACTTTGAGCCACCTTAACGAGTGGCTCTTTCTAAAGTACAGTTAATGATTGTATTGTCGAACCAAATCATTTCTTAAATTTTAATGTGCAGACAATAATAAGTTTGAAATAGTCGTTTAAAGGGAAACCATTTATATGAAAACTTCTTTTTTTATTTTCGGACTTCTTTTTTCTACAATAGCGTATTCTCAAGAAACTTGTAAAGCGAGAATCACAGAACCATCCGACAAATATCAACTTCAAGCACAATTCACTTGTAAGCCTGAAAATTTTTCGTTTACGCTACAAGATAAGTTGGGGACTGAAATCTTTAGAACTGACAATCCGGATTTTATGTGGGATGAAAAGACAAAAGATGGAACAACAGCAGAGAATGGCATGTATAACTACACTCTTCAATGTCGTTTTAATAATGAGGATACTAAATTAACAGGACAAGTAACTTTAAGGCGTAAGTTGTAGCTTTCAACAACAAGACACAAAAAAAGCCCTGCAACTCTATGTTACAAGGCTTTTGTACTCGAGGCGGGACTTGAACCCGCACGCCCCAAAGAGCACAGGATTTTAAGTCCGGCGTGTCTACCAATTCCACCACTCGAGCATTTGTTCTATAAAGAACAGGTAGATAAAGAGCGGGAGACGGGATTCGAACCCGCGACCCCAACCTTGGCAAGGTTGTGCTCTACCAACTGAGCTACTCTCGCTTATAATTTTATTACACTACATTCGATTATGCAGCGGGCGACAAATTTATAAATATTTTATGGTATTATTCAAGAGATGAATAGAATATTTCACTCAAAGGGTTAATTATTTGCCCTAAGAATTGATTACTTTTGCAAAGAAATGGATCAACAACCCTCCAAACAGTACAAATACGACAAAGCTTATCTTCGCTTAGCAGAGAGCTGGGCTCAATTATCTCAGTGTAATCGAAAAAAAGTTGGGGCAATTATAGTAAAGGACGAAATCATTATATCTGATGGTTTTAATGGGACACCCGCTGGCTTTGACAATTGCTGCGAAAACGAGGAAGGGTTAACCCATTGGTATGTATTACACGCTGAAGCCAATGCCATTTTAAAAGTCGCTAAATCCACAAATAACTGCAGAGAAGCGACCCTTTACCTTACCCATTCGCCTTGTAGAGATTGTAGTAAATTGGTTTTACAATCAGGAATCAAAAGGGTTGTCTATAAAGAAGCATATAAAGACCCGTCAGGTATAGATTTTCTTGGAAATGCAGGAGTAGAAATGGTACATATATCTCAAATCGATGAATAATTCTCGTTTTTCTGTAATCCTGCCATTAGTGATCTCAATTTCCGTTTGTGCTGGTTTTTTGATCTGTTATGCTATTTATGGTGATTATTTCGACTCGCAGAAAAAAAGTGCTGGTATTCAGAAATTAGAAGATGTACTTAATCTTTTAGACAGTAAGTATGTGGATCCAATCAATAAAGAAAAAATATTTGAAGAAACCATTTCTGAGATGCTACATAAGCTCGACCCTCATAGCAACTATATTTCTGCAAGTGACATGAAGCGTATGTCTGAATCCATTGAAGGAAATTTCAGCGGTATAGGAGTCCGTTTTTTCAAATTGCGAGATACCATATCAGTAACCCACGTGATGTCAAATTCACCGTCTGAAAAAGCAGGGTTAAAGGATGGTGATCAAATCGTCAAAATAAACGGCAAAAATGCGGCAGGGGTAAATATGTCAAATGATATCATTATGTCATTACTAAAAGGGCAAAGCGGAACCGGAGTTGATGTTGTCGTTAACAGATATGGTGAATTGCTTGCCAAAAAGATAATTCGTGGGAGAATCCCAATTAAGTCAGTAAACACAGCCTACATGGTTGACGAAGAAACCGGTTACATAAAAATTGATCAGTTTTCGATTCCAACAGCCTATGAGTTCCGACAAGCAGCTTCCGGTTTGCGAAATAATGGAATGAATAGGCTAGTTCTGGATTTACGAAATAATGGTGGTGGTGTCCTTGATGGAGCCACCCAAATTACTGACGAATTCCTTAAAAGTGGATTGTCAATAGTTACAACAAAAGGAAGTAAAATTGGTACAAAACGATATTCTTCAACAAGAGAGGGAATTCTAAAAAATGTAGAATTGGTTATTTTAATCAATTCAAGCTCGGCATCTGCGAGTGAAATTGTTGCAGGAGCAATTCAGGATAATGACCGCGGAGTTATTGTCGGACGAAGATCTTTTGGAAAAGGACTTGTTCAAGAAGATCAAAAACTAAGAGATGGAAGCTCCGTACGAATAACGGTTGCACGTTACTACACGCCTTCCGGTAGGTGTATTCAGCGACCTTACACCGATAATTACGAAGATTATTATAATGATCCAACGAGAACAGAGGCATCCATGTTTGCAATTGACTCCTCTTTATTTAATGATTCTTTAAAATACCAAACCGTTGGTGGTCGAGATGTTTATGGTGGTGGAGGGATAAGCCCTGACATCTTTGTGCCATTAGATACCACAGGAACTGGGCTCTATTATTCTTCACTACTTTGGGGAGGCGCCATTAATCAATTCGCGTTTGATTATGTAAAAAGAAAT
>JABJEE010000029.1 GCA_018665005.1 Flavobacteriales bacterium | reverse complement strand
TTCTGCTTTGGCTTTTTCAAGGGCTCGGTATATGCCCTTAATGACAACACCAAAATCAACTCCTCTATCGGTATGTGTTTGAGGATCAAAAAACACTTCAACATGAACCACATTCTGGCTGTGGACCTTTTTAAGGTAAGCCCAGGTCAGGTCGTAAAAATCTTGTTCGTGAATAAGCACCTGAGCACCTATATAATAGATGTCTAAAAACTCTTGAAGGTTATTGAACTTGTATGCTTTTTTTAAAGACTCGACGGAGTCATAAGCCAAAGAAATGTTGTTCCTTTTTGCAATTTCGAACATGAGTTCTGGCTCAAAACTCCCTTCAATATGCAGATGAAGCTCTGCTTTGGGGATACCCTGAATAATTTTTTTTAGTTGTGTTGATTCCATGTTTTTGGTGTACTGTTATAATGGTCACTAAATTACGTTTAATTGCAGTTGCGACGTTGTATTCATTCGATTATAGCTTAATGACCATCCAATGCTTGTATAAGTAAGGGAACAATTTGGCGCTCGTCCGTTGTTTCAATGATGACCACTCCCTCTCCTTGGTGTTTTTTAACTAACTCACGATACTGCGCTAATCCCCAGCCACGGGTGTTATTACTACTACCGGGAATAGGCAATTTTGACGCATCATATCTACATGCCCCTGGTGCAAATTGAATAATGGACCACTTTTTTCTTTTTAGCTCGTTGATGAAATCATCATCATTTGTAACAGCAACCATTTCAGGGTTCCCTATCATTGGAGGAATTAATTGAACTGCCCGAACGCCCATTTGTGGATCACAACCTCTAGCGAGAATGCTTTTTTTAGAGTGATCACTTACCGGAATTTTATCAAGACCGGTCTTTATTTGATGTATTAAATTGTTTCTAGAATCCATAAATAATTATTTATCATTCGATAATGGTTAGCGGTTTTGCCGTTGGTGCATGGTTAAAGATAATTGAATTCGTTAAAGTGATTCTATAAGAGTTTAGGTGCTGGTAATCTTTTAATTTTCAATTATCGGTATTTCGAACAATTATTGTGTATTTGTCACGTTAACCTGATGAAAGTCAAATAAATACTTATGAAAAAGCTTCTTTTTATTCTTTCAATGATAGCGTTTGTTTCATATGCTCAAACGGATTTATCTGGGGGGATATATAATTCTGAAACTTGGAACTTGGCGGGCAGCCCCTATAATGTTTCGGGAAACCTTGTCGTATTTGATGGGGTTGAAATTACAATCGAACCAGGAGTAAAAGTCTTGTTTGAACCATCTTCAGGTATGGAATTGAGGGGTAAACTATTAGCTATTGGAACCGTTTCTGACAGCATTGTTTTCACGTCAAGTCTTTCATCTCCAACAATCGGTGCATGGAATGGAATTAAAGTTATCGGAACAGATCCCACGGCATCAGTCAATCAAGTAAGCATGCAGTACGTAAAGGGAATGTATGCTAGCACATTCATCGATTTGGATTTCGCTTATCAAGGCCCTTATAATTTTACAAATTGCCATTTTTCTTTTAATGGTAAAATAAATGAAGACGGCGGAAGCCCTTCAACTAATTTTGATTATTGCGTATTTGAATTTAACGATCAAGCTTTGGATTGGTGTCAATTTGATAGCCGTGTAAGTAACTCCCATTTTTACAATAATACCATCGGACTAATTGGTATTTCACAAGTCGAAACCTGCTATTTCTCGGGGCACTCTAACTACGCAATGCACCCTTACGGGGAAACAACAGGTTGTACTATTGAGTACAATAATATTGGTGTTAAGACAGGCTTCAATGCGGAGAATCATTCGTTTATCAATAACACTGTAATGAACAACAGTGTTGGTTTAGAAATAAATTCATTTTTCAACGGAACACAAAATTTTACGGGCAATAGAATATGCAACAACACGACATACAATTTCAAGTTACTGTCCCAAAACAATGCGGACCTTGGAATGAATTGCTGGTGTTCTACCGATGAATCTCAAATTCAGACCGGTATATATGATGGATACGATAATGTGTCGTATGGTTTAGTTTCTCTTGCACCAGTTTATTCTGATTGTGATGATCCTTTAATCGTGGAAATAGAAGATTTAATAATGGATAGCCCTTCAATATCTGTTTACCCCAATCCCTTCAATGCATTTATAAATGTTAAAATAGATTCTGAACAAGTTATATCACTCAACATCTTCGACATGTCTGGCCGATTAGTGATAGAGAATAAATTTCAATATGAATCTAGAATAGATGTCACTGATCTTACTAAAGGAGTTTACTTCTTCACTGCACAATCTGCCAATGGCACTATATACAAAGGGAAGGTAATTAAAGAATAACGTTTGTCCTATATAGCGTAAATTTTTTTACTCTCTCTTCCATTAAGCTGACCTTAATATTTTTTTAGTTAATAGCCTCTTGCATCTGCTGTATTGTATATTTGGAATTCCCTGCAAAAGCATTTTTCGCCGTTAATAAAACCGGTCGCTTTAAAAAGGTATAATCACTCAAGAGCAATTTTTTATAATCAGCATCTTCAAAAGAGGAGGAGTCTATCGATCTAAATTTGACCGCACGTTTATTGAAAAGCTCCTCGTATGAGGAAAAGTGTTTTTTTATCTCTTCCAGCTCTTCAGG
>JABJEE010000240.1 GCA_018665005.1 Flavobacteriales bacterium | reverse complement strand
TGATTTCCATTTTTTGACCATCCTGAATACAACAAAATCACGTTGTTCGGGTTGTCGGGGTCTTTGTCTGTCTCCTTTAGGATGTCCCATACATCCGTACTGCCGCTCGTGTATGGAAATTCAATATGATTTTTAATAACAGTATTGAGTTCTGATTTTAGGTCTATTCCTGTTAAACCATCAGCGCTACTATAATATCCATTAGGGATTTGACTGTAAACAGAAAAACAGAGTAAGAACGAAAAAAAAACAGCTGTATATTTCATGGCGTATGTTTTGGCCAAGATAAAATTTTAAAAGCATAAACTAGAAATTTTATCTTCATTTGATTGAATAATCATTAAGAAAAGCCACTCGTTAAAGTGGCTCTGTCTTTTTTTTATATTTGTTCAAAATACGCTTATGAAAATACTCCTGTTATTCCTGTTTATTGGTCTTTATTCATTTGGTCAAAATAAGCCCAAGGTTATTGCCATTGACCCTCAAGTTATGGAGGAGAAGGCAATAGCTAAATCAGACATTGTGGAATTTCCTGATGTGGAAGCTAAGTTTCCTTGTCATATCTTTTACAGCTACGATACTTTAGGTAATGTGGTGGGGCAAGATGAACTTTGCGGTGCAAGGGGAATGATGAAGTGGATCGGTAAAAATGTAGTTTATCCTCAGACATCCATTGAAATGAACCAGCAGGGAAGGGTTTTTCTTTCTTTTGTTGTTGAGAAAGATGGTTCAATTTCTAATGTCAGAGTTGAGAGAGGTATAAGTAGGGATTTAGATAGAGAAGCCAAGAGGGTAATTCAAAAAATGCCCAAGTGGATTCCTGCAGAAGTAGCAAGGAAAACAGTTAGGTGTAGGGCGCGTTTGCCGATAAACTTTCAGCTCAATTAAGTTATTCGCAATAGTCACTGGGTCCTTTCGTGTATTGACTTCCATTTAGATAGTAATGTCCGCTTTCTTTACGCGAGATTTCTTTATACTCAACAAGTCCGAATGGATACATGAACTTCACCATTGATGTATTTTTAATTGTTGCAATTACCCAGCTTCCTTGTGCGCTATCATTGTCTTTATTCATATTTGCGTCTAAGCCGCTTCCAGAAGTCGAAGAATATGATGAATAATCATATCTAAATGAGCCATCACTGCAGAAGGTATAAATGGTAGAACTATTCGAAGAAACGCTAACGTAGAAACTCCCATCAGGAGAAGAATCGCTTGATGAGTGAGATTCACGATCTACTAATTTATGCCCATTTAATTTTGATGTCCAGTTTTGAGGGTCAGTTGGTTGAATGTATTTTATACTCTGTGCTATCTTTTTTATGGTCTCCTTTTGTTTAGAATGGTCTGTTCCTTCTTGTGTTAAGGTCACAATAGAAACGCCTCTACAGTATTTGTTTTTACCGAGAACACCAATGACCTCGGATTTGACCTGAGTGCCCTCTATAGATCCTCCCCAATTAATGGTTACCATGTTTTCATCAATAGAGCGTGCGCTTGTTTGAGCGAAAAGCTCTAGGCCTTCTTCCTTATAACCATCGTCTAGTAACTTTTTGAGATCGTCAATTGTTTCGCATCCATGTTCAATAATGAAAATTGGTCCTGCAACCTTATCGTGACCTAAGATGCTCGTGCCAAAATCATCACTGATGAGTTTCCAGTCTCCTGCTGAAAAGTGAATAGGGATTCCTAAAGGTTTAATTTGAGCATTCGTTTGAAATAAAACAATCGTTGACATTAGAAAAACAATTAGAAATCTCATAGCTCTTGACTTTAAGTTATTTGTAAGTTAACAAAAATAAAATTGATGTATTTTTGTCTTTAATTAAATGAAAAACTTTTTAAGCTATACCGGTCGCATTTTAGCAATAGTCTCAGGCTTATTAATTGCTTGGGGTTTCAATGAACTCCACGGTAAATATTCGAGTCCAATTGAGACCTTAACCCATGTTCCCTATGGAAGATTGTACGTGGCAACTCTAATTGTTGGTGTATTCATGATTATTCGATCGAACCGATTACCATACTAATTTGCTTATCATTATCAATGGGTAGCCATTTAGATCAAGCTTTATTAAAAAATCAAAATTTTGAATTCAAGTGCAACTCTATTTATTCTAAATTCGTCTAAAAGTCAAATATTAACTATGAAATCAGTCAATTTAGTCTTCCTTTTTCTCTTTCTTTCGTTTTATGGTTTTTCTCAAAAGAAAGCACCTCAATGTGATAAAGTTGACGCTTTGGGTGTAAATTATATTGATGAAGTTCCTGATGATTACACTGGTTCTATTAAGGTTTGCTATGAGACTGGAGAGCTTAGTGCGCTTTTGACTCTAGATAATGGGCTTTCTGACGGCATGTCTAAGCAGTGGTTCAAGAGTGGTCAGCGAAAAGTAGAGGAATCGTATAAAAAAGGAGTGCTCGATGGAAAGAGCAGGAGTTGGTTCGAATCAGGGAATAAACAAGCCGAAACGGTTTACCTTGACGGTAAGGCAGAAGGCCTTTCTCAAATATGGTACGATTCAGGTCAAATACAGAAAGAACTGACTTTTAAAGAAGGATTGCCGAATGGGAGAATTACTTTTTATTTTGAGAATGGAAAAATTGAATATACCGTAATGCTTATTGGTGGTATTGAGCAGGGGATTGCAAAGACTTTTTATGAAGATGGTAGCCGAAGTATTGAGGTAGTTTATGACAAAGGGTTCGCTACCGGTACGAGTCAAGAATGGTATCCTAGCGGAAATTTAAAGATTGAAATTGAATATCTTGATGGGCAGCCCTCAGGTTACCGCTGTTATGCTGAAGATGGCACCATGATCCCTTGTGAGGGAGACGAATAGTCAGCTTGCTTTAAATGGAGAATTGTCTTGGTGAAGCTTTATTGATTTACGTGCCACCCGAACTCCAAAAATAATACAAGCTAAAAAACCAAGCCATTGAATTTCTGCAGAAATTTCAGGATTCATAATTACAAAATCATACACGCCGTGTAAGATAGAAGCGTAAAAAAGTCCTATCAAGGCATAGCCCTTTTTGTTGTAAAACTTTTGAATACCCATATAATACCCCATGATTATGGCAAATATGGCATGCATCGGAACTGCGGTAAACATTCTTGTGAAAGCTACCGTTTGTCCTCCATCATATACATAAAGTATGTTTTCAATAGTTGCAAATCCCATAGATACCATTACGCAGTATACGATGCCATCAAAGGGTTCGTTAAAATCTTCTTTTTTATAGGTGTAATACCTGACGAAAATAAATTTGCTATACTCCTCTATAAGTCCTATTCCAACCACGCAAGAAAGTAGAGAGAAATAAAAGGAGCTGCTTCTGGGGTTAAAGTCAAAAAAGTAATTTCCAATTAGTGATAGGACTGTTGTCGGAATAACACTTAAAGCTCCGAGTATAAAGCTGATCAAAAGTAGCTTTAATGGCTCTTTTTCATGTTTGTCCTTCAAGTAAATATATATTGAAATGGCTATTCCTGGGGCAATAGCAAGTGCGAAAAGTGATAATGACATGTTAAAAGTCTTAAATGAATTTTAATTTACTTATTTTTCTGAATCCATCTACCATTGATATGAATGAGCTCCTCATTTTGTGCATTATTCACAAATGTATTGATACTCTTTTCAGTCATCCCCGAGAGATTCATCAGCCAGGCTACAGTGGTTCTTTCATGGCATAATTCCAATAGTTTTTTCTCTGGTTTTTTGTAGTTCAGGTTTTTCTTAACACAATGATTGCAAGTCCCACAATCTGTGGTAGCTTGATCAAAATACTCAAGAACAAATTTGGCGTTGCATTCTTGCCCTGTAAGGAGCTGAACAACAGCTTTGTTTTGTTTTATTTGGTTTTTTTTTCGTTTACCATAAATTTCTGGATGCATTATAAATGCATCATTTGGTGGCCTTTCTAACAAAAAAGATATTGTTGGTTGTTTGGAGTGTGGGATGTAATCAATAATACCAAGTTTTTGAAGGCTTCCAAGTTTTTCGTGAAGGTTTTTTTTATCTGTTTTAAGGAATGATGAAATGTGATTGAGATCAATCTTTTTGTAGTTTTCAAAAATCCCAGGTAGCTTTCGGATCAAATATTGAGTGAGTGGCTTAAGCTTTTCATGATGAACCTCAAAATCATATAAGGTGGTCATTTCAACCATGATTTTAACTCTTGTTGGATTATAGAATCCATCCGACACAGAAATCATCCCATTTAGCTCAAGTAGTTTAAGGCTGTTAAAAACAACAGTAGCATCTAACTTACTGGCTTCGCATAGGCTTTTTAACTCAAGCTCATGAACCTCATCTTTACCTGAGCCAAATGCGATTTTTAATTTGGAGCACATTGTCGTATATACTTTTTTCACCATTTCGGTAGGCGGGAATTTTATAATGGGGTTTTTTTCTAGTCGATGTAAATCTTCTTGATTAAAAAAAGCCAATGCTATAGCTTTTTTTTGATCTCTTCCTGCGCGACCAGCCTCTTGAAAATAAGCTTCAATAGAATCACTTATTTCATAATGAATAACAAACCGAACATCGGACTTGTCTATTCCCATTCCAAATGCGTTTGTAGCAATCATTATCTTAATAGAACCTGACATCCAGCTCATCATAGACTTTTCTCTTTCCTCTTTTGACATACCACCGTGATATGCGCTACATGATAATTTTTCTTGATAAAGTAGGTTTGTTAGTTCTTTGACTGATTTTCTTGTCTGACAATATACAATTCCAGTACTGTTTTTTACTGATGAGCAAAACTCTATAATTCGACTGGATTTTGCTTCGGAATGATAGATTCTGTAGGCGATGTTTTCTCGAGTGAAAGGAGCTTCATGAATTGCCAACTTTCTAAATTCTAGTTGTTGGATAATATCGGTTTTTGTTTGATTCGTTGCCGTTGCTGTGAATGCAGCGATTGGGACATTTGGCTTGTGTGTTCTAAGCTCGTTGATCTTTTTGTAGGCTGGTCTGAAATCATGACCCCATTGAGAAATGCAATGGGCTTCATCAACAACAATTAAGGCGATGTTCATGAGCTTGAAACGTTCAATAAAAATGCGAGTTTGTATTCTTTCGGGTGAAACATAAAGGAATTTATAATCCCCAAATCTTACGTTATCAAGTGTAGTGTCAATTTCTCTGTAGCTTAAACCGCTATATAGGCACGTAGCTTTAATTCCTTTTTCATTCAATTGTTTAACCTGGTCTTGCATCAATGAGATTAGTGGTGAGATTACAATAGTAAGTCCATCCATGAG
>JABJEE010000239.1 GCA_018665005.1 Flavobacteriales bacterium | reverse complement strand
GCAATAATCGAGAGAATTTCACTTGGAGCGCTGCTACAAATACTCAAGTAATCTTTATAGCAAATGACCCGATGAATAAAATCCAGATCATTACACACCAACCAACCCGTCCTTAATCCAGCCAGTCCAAATGATTTCGATGTCCCCCATAGACTGATGCCTTTTGAGTATAGATCACTTATTGGAGGAAGTTCCTTCTCAGATTTGGCAAGTAACTTATGATACATTTCATCTGAAAAAATATAGCAATCGTTTTTTTTAGCAATACTGACAATTTGATTGAGTTCACTTAATGTTAGATAGCTGCCCGTCGGGTTGTGTGGAAAATTGATAATAATAAGCTTTGTGTTTTTCCGAACAAGATGTTCCAATTGACTTGGATCAAACGCCCAATTTTCATTTGGCGTCCAGTAGGAGATTTCACAACCGATTGAATGCACCACTTCATGTAGTGATTGATAGGCAGGAGAAACAGCCACCACATGGTCTTGTTTTTCAAGTAAAACCCTCATGGTTATGTAGTTCAATTCGCCAGGAGATCCAACGACAACCTCCTCAATATTTTTTGTTTTGTAAAATTGGGTAATTGACTCACGGAGTATTGGGTTTCCAGCACTTTCCGTATAACCGAGTTTGATGTCGTTCCACATTTTCAACTCTGTAGGATTTGCCCTGTCTAAAACATAATCTTGCCCATAACCATCGCAATCCGAACTGGATAATAAATATTTTGCAGTAAATTCATGCTGAGCAAAATATCTTTCTAGCTTAAAATCTTTCATTTTCATTCCCCTAAATTTAGGCAAAACGATTCAATCAGATGATTGAATTGGCCCCGATTTTATTGATTTAAAATGTACTAATTGTGACCGAGATTGAATTCATTCATCACAAATTGAAAACTTACCAGACTTACTATCCAATAAGCTATCAACCAAATACTTTGCTACATTAGTGCGACTCACCTTGCTATTTGGTAAAGCGTTTTTTTCCTCTACAATAATATTCTTTGAGCCGGTCTCATTTGTCAGGCCAACGGGACGAATAATGTGATACCCTCCCTTATTGGAAGAAACGATTTCCTCTTGACTCTCATGGTCTTTCATGGCTTTACTGATTAGGAGCTTACAGATTAGTTTTTCAAACCACTTCAGGTTTTTCCAGCTGTTTCCTATACCATTTGCGCTGATCACGTGCAATTTAACTATTTTTTGATTTGAATTTAATGAGTTAACAATATGCTTGGTTCCATTACTTCTGATTTCTCCTCCTCTAAAATCTCGACTCCCAAGAGCAATAATCACATCGGTAAAATCATTTTCTTTTAATACCCTATCCACATCAATTGTGTTAAGAACATCTCCAAAAAGGATGTTTGGCTGCAGAACTTTTATTTTTGTTTCTGAGCCCCTTCTTACAAAAGCGGAATAGTTGATCCTCTTGGAGTCTAAATCTCTACAAATTTCAATTCCTGTATTACCTGTAGCTCCAAAAACCAATATTTTTTTATTCATTTATTTTTATTGTACATAGCCATCCCTGTATGGTGTGAATTTGGATAGGGGATACAGAGATTTTAGATCGCAGTTTTTTGATTTAATACCTCGTGTCTATTTTAATACTATGAATTATTTGTAAAAGGTCTTATTGTTTGTTTTTAACATGTTTTTCTAACCATTGGTCTTGCTCCCACAAAAGGTGTAAAATGCTTTCTTTAGATCGGTAACCATGACTTTCTTTAGGGAGCATAACCAAACGCACTGTAGCTCCTAATCCTTTGAGGGCATTGAAGTAGCGTTCGCTTTGCATTGGATAAGTACCGGAATTGTTATCTGCCTCGCCGTGAACCAACAATAAAGGCTCATTCATTTTTTCAGCATGCATAAAAGGAGACATACCGTTGTATATTTCAGGAGCTTCCCAATAATTTCTTTCCTCACTTTGAAACCCAAAGGGCGTTAATGTTCTATTATAGGCTCCGCTTCTGGCTATTCCCGCGGCAAATAAGTCAGAATGTGAAAGGAGATTGGCTACCATAAAGGCTCCATAACTATGTCCGCCAACGGCAACTCTGTCTCTGTCCACATATCCCAGCTCGTCTACAGCATCAATGGCAGCTTTTGCATTGGCGACGAGTTGTTCTCTAAACGAGTCATTTGGCTCATCATCACCACCTCCTATAATCGGGAAAGAGGCATCATCAAGTACGATATAACCTCTAGTGACCCAGTATACCATGGATCCGTAATACGGGTATGTGAATTCATTTGGATTCTTTGTGTTTTGGCCTGCACTTGATTTGTCTTTAAATTCTGTGGGATAAGCCCACATGATCATAGGGGCTTTTTCTTTCTTGTTTTTATCGTAGCCGATTGGTAGATACAAGGTCCCTGAAAGTTCAATGCCGTCTTCACGTATGTAGCTGATCACTTGTTTATCCACACTTTGTAGGCTTTTGAACGGGTTTTCAAAATGGGTGATTTGATCAATTTGCTTACCTCCAACAGTTCTGAAATAATAGTTTGGATACTCCGATGGCGATTCAATTCTTACGAGTAGCTTTTTCTTTTTGGGATCATAATTACTGATATCTTCTACTTTATCAGTATAAGTTGATTGGTAAACTCTTTTGTTTTTTCGGCTCTTTAGATTTAATTGATCTACAAATGGGAACTGTCCATCTTTTGTATATCCATCTCCTATTGAGAATGCTTGGTTGTTAAAGATGGTCAATACCATACTGCCCATGTCATTTCTTTCCATGATAAAACCGCCAGGATCACTATAACGGTCTTGATAATTTCTATCATGAAGCACTATGGGGGCTTTGGATGCATCCGAAGGGTTGAAAAGGTACGTTTTGGTATTTCTTGTATTCCACCAATAATCATAAGCAATAGCTACGTTATCCGTTCCCCACTGCACATTGTAAAATCTATTTATCGTTTTTAGGATACTCTTCCCATCAGATTTGAACGGGGCTTCCAATTCAAACATTTCGTCACGATGTTCAACCTCCTTTGCTGGATCACCTTCATCTAAAGCCATCACATAAGTTAAAGTGGAAGACTTGTCATTTCGCCAGCTAAAATTTCGTTTTCCCTTACGCACTGCCATAAATCCCTGGGGAAGATCTTCTATTAAAGGTACGTCCAATACGGTTTCAACCTCTGCACCTTCTTTGGTGTAAATCTTGGTTTTAGAAGGAAACCGTCCATAAGGAACCAAATATGAGAAAGGCTGGTTTATGGTAACGACCATCACATAATTTCCATCTGGTGAAAAGGTCAATTCTCTGTATAAATCAGCTCCGAGCCATTTTTCGCTTGAGCCATCTAGTGAAACTCTATAGATCTCTGACGTCGCTAGTTGTTCGAAATTGTGCTCGTCATTCTTGTTTTTAAGTAGATCTTGATAGGTTCTGTTTTGCGCTTTTTTTCCATTATTTACTGAAATAGTAGGTCCTATGGGTACAGCCGTTTTTGTATTGATAAGCGGCTTTCTGTTTTTTGAAATCATCTTCACCAATAGGGATGCTCCATCTTCAAACCAATGAATCACATTGCCAATATTGGCATTGAGGTGGGCCCCTGTGATTTTTGAAGCCGACGCAGATTCAATATCAAGAACCCAAAGTTCAACGCCCTCTGTAGTTGTATTTGTTAAGGCAATTTTCCTTTGATCAGGTGACCATTTAAAGTTGGTTAGTTTTGGGTTTTCGGGTAGTCCTTCAACCTGCACAATTTTTGCTTCTTTTTTATCCAACTTTTTTAGTTTCACATTATTAATATAGGTCACTCTGCTACCTATATTGGTTTTTGGATCAATCCTGAGCCCCCCTAACCGCATTTCTTCTTTCGATAATTCCTCAATGGATTTATAGGAGTTTCTATAAAGTAAAACCATTTGGTTTTTATCATCATCGAGCAACACACTTGGTGCTCTTGATACATCAACAAGATCCAGAATTTCCTTAGGTGGCTTTTGATAAATTGAACTTTTCTGAGCAGAAGCTACAGTTGTAATTGCTATTAGTGTAATGCTTAATAAATGTTTTATCATGATGTACTCGTATTTATTGATAACGGTTCTCAGCTAAAAAGTCTTAAAGGCTTCTTACTAAGATTGTATTCTAAAGTTAGGAATAGTTTTTCAAGTATAATTGATGAAACGAAGTTTAAGCCCTTTATGCTTTTTAGGTGATGGTTATATGCTAAAAAAGCCCGCTCATTGCTGAACGGGCTACTCATTTGATTATCTAATCTATTTTGCAATCACTAGTTGCTCAATGAATACACCTTTATTTGAATTAATGTTTATTACATATGTACCTGCATCCAGTAACGAAGCATTAAGCGTTCCCCCTTCAACATTAAAAGGAACCTCAATAGTTCTACCTAACATATCGAATAATACAACAGCTGATATTGTTCCTTCAAATTGAATCGTAAAATATCCATCGTTTGAAGGATTTGGATAAACCAAAAGACTTGCAGAAGATAAATCATCTAATCCTGTGTAATCCACAAGGAAACAAGCTGAAGTATCCACACATCCATTTTCGGTTACTTCAACAGCGTAGTTACCTGTAACTGCTGGTGTAAATGTTTGGTTTGTTTCACCGTTAATCACTGCGTTTTCATTGTCACAATCCAACCATTGGTAAGCAGCTCCTGCCGCATCCGCAGTTAATAAACTTCCCGCTTGTGTTACGTTGACATCAACATTGTTCACAATAACATATTGTGTTTGTGTCGTTGTGTTTCCATTTCCATCATCGTACGTCCATGTAACTAGCGTAGAACCAACTGTCGTTATTGGGAAGGTAACATCTGGAGTAGCTGTCAACACACCTGAACAGTTATCTGTAGCTGTTGGTGCTGTTGGTGTAGATTCAAAACATTCCGTTACATCTGTTAAAGTCGCCACATCTGCAACTGGCGCTGTAACGTCTGTGATGATAACATTCTGATCTTGTGTAGTTATATTTCCATTTCCATCATCGTACGACCATGTAACAACTGTTGTTCCTTGTGTTGTAATAGGGAATGAAACGTTAGCTGTACCAGTCAATTCTCCCTCACAGTTATCTGTAGCTGCTGGAGCTG
>JABJEE010000238.1 GCA_018665005.1 Flavobacteriales bacterium | reverse complement strand
GTTCGATAAGGAGTCAATGACTGATGATCTTCTGTGAATTGCCGAAAAAGATCAAACTCTTGAGGTTCTTCAAATTTCTGCTCTAAATAATAATTTTCAATCTGTTCATGAAGAAAAGTACCTAGTTCAGATGCCATTATCCCTTTTTCCTCCCAGTTTTGTTTGATTTCGAAATCTTGCATGCCCCAATATTTATGATTGGGATTCCAATTTCTGCCATTAAGCATTTTCTCGATGGCTTCATCTGGATTGAACACCGGAAAAAAACGGGAAATTACGGTTGTTACTGATTTAAATTCATCACCATCTATTTCATATTTATGAATACCTGGATCAAAAATACACCTCTCATCCCTTGGGTGAGTGTTTTTCTGATTACAATTTATACTTCTTGCTTCCATTCTATTACATTCTCAATATTGATCTAACCGTTGTTGTGCAGCAAAACCGCTATTCCACATGACTAAGCTTAAGCATATTAGAGCTTCCTAACTCTTCTAGAGGAATTGATGCAATATTTATAATCAAATCTCCTTGTTTTAGATGCTTTTCTGACTTCATGATATACTTAATATCTGCAATCGTGTGATCTGTACTAATTTGTTTATTGTAATAAAATGCACGCACACCCCAAACTAAATTGAGCTGAGTAAGTATCTTTCTATTACTTGTAAAAACAAAAATATTTGCTTTTGGTCTTTGAGAAGCTATTTTGTAAGCTGTATAACCTGAAAATGACATGGTAATAATTGCATTTACATCAACTCTTTGGGCCAGACGACAAGAATTATAACAAATGGAATCAGATATAAATCGTTCTTTGTTTTTTTCTGGTGGCTCTTCTTTATAATAAATTCCATCATGAGATTCCATTTCACATACAATCCTTGACATGGTACTAATAACTTCAACAGGGTATTTACCTACGGAAGTTTCTCCCGAGAGCATTACCGCATCTGCCCCATCCAAAACGGCATTGGCAACATCATTAACTTCCGCTCTTGTTGGAGTCATTTGAGTGATCATGGACTCCATCATTTGTGTAGCAACAATAACTGGTTTTGCGTATTTAATTCCTTTATTGACAAGCATTTTCTGCGTCAAAGGAACATTTTGAAACGGAATTTCCACTCCCAAATCTCCACGGGCGACCATAATTCCATCACTTTCATTAATGATATCATCTATGCATTCAAGTGCCTCTGGCTTTTCGATTTTTGCAATAACTTTAGCTTTAGCGCCCGCAGATGATATCTTGTGTTTTAAATCAATCATATCTCTTGCTGACCGCACAAAAGACAATCCAATCCAATCCACATCTTGTTCGATGGCGAAAGATAAATCCTGTTCATCTTTTTCGGTTAGACTCGGCATTGAGATTTTTAGTGTTTGGGAAATTTACTCCTTTGTTTGAAGAGAGTTCTCCTCCCTGTATCACTTTACATGTAATTTGTTTTTTACCATCTGTTTTAATTACTTCAAGCATTAATTTTCCATCATCTAAAAGGATTAACTCTCCTTTATTAACGTCTTTAGGAAGCCTTAAATAATTAATGGAAAACACCTTTTCATTTCCAACAACATTATCCGTTTGTACCGTTACTATTTCATTTACTTCAAGATGAACACCACTTTTTTGCATCTCACCTGTACGGATTTTCGGACCTTGTAAATCAGCAAGAATAGCAACATTTAATCCCAGCTCATCATTGAGTGACCTAATATTTTTAATCACTTCTAAATGGTCTTCGTAGGCTCCATGAGAAAAATTTAATCTGCAAACATTCATCCCCGCTAAAACCATGTCTTTCAATACTTCTTTAGAAGATGATGATGGACCTATTGTCGCTACTATTTTAGTTCTTTTCATTGTTTTAATCGTTTAGATATTCAGAAAACTCAAAATCACTACTGGTAAAAGAAAAAACGGCAACAATACCATTTAATTCTCTTAACTCATTTAATAAGTCTTCTGGTTCATATTTGTAATTTTCTCTTAGGATCAAAAAAAAATCTAATTTTTCATTCTGAGTAAACAACACAGATGCTTGCTGCTTGTTCTTAACAAGAAAAAATTTACATCCATCATCTTCATTTTCGTGAATATAATAATCATATGACCTCATTTCCTTATTTTTATCGGGAAGAGAAAAACTAACGAGTGCTTTTTGGAAGCTTGTATTCAATCTTGTATTCAGTTCCCATGCAAGCCTGTGATCACCGAGAGCAGAAGAAATACCGAGAATCGCAAATTCAAGCTCTTCATCCAATTCTAGTTTGATTTTTTTCACACGAGTCATAATTACAAATCTACATAATAATCACTTGGAACAAAGTAACCTATTAAGATCTTTGAATTCTAAAAAAAACAAAGGTTTGAAATCAGCTAAAATGATAACCCAACTTAATGAAAAAAAGGTTTAGAGATTATAGTGGCTTATTTAAATTCTTATTTTTGCTTTTTTACAACTAATTAGAGTTAGATGAAACTTGTTTTTTCCTTTGTGGTTTTTGTTTTCGGGTTTTT
>JABJEE010000237.1 GCA_018665005.1 Flavobacteriales bacterium | reverse complement strand
TATTTTGGAGGGACTTTGTTTGAAGCATTTTATGCTCGAGGTAAATTTGATGAATACATTAAAGTGTTAAATCAATATGATTTAGATCTGGCTGAGATTTCTGATGGGTCAATTATAATCCCTCATGATATCAAATGTGAACTCATCGAGAAAATGTCCAAGGACAGAACCGTAATGTCTGAGGTTGGCTCCAAAGACTCGGGGATATTAATTTCTCCAGCTAAGTGGATAAGAATGATGCAGTCAGAGTTGCAAGCCGGAAGCTGGAAAGTAATTGCAGAAGGCCGAGAATCTGGAAATGTAGGAGTGTTTAGACCAAATGGAACAGCTCACACATTGTTAATCAATAGAATTATTGCCAAAGTAGCACCAGAAGATATTTTGTGGGAAGCACCACAAAAAAACCAGCAGGTATGGTTTATTAAATTGTTTGGTGCAGAAGTAAATCTAGGAAATATCGCTCCAAATGATATGATTCCGTTAGAGTGCTTGCGTCTTGGATTAAGAGGAGATACATTTTTTGAGTACTTACCTAAAAAGGTTGAAGAACGCCTCAAGCAAACCAACAATGGGGATGTTGAAGACGACGAATGATGATATTGAATCGGTTCCTTTTAGGCATAATTATACCATAAATGGTCATAGTGCGTCTGTTTATTCATTAACGGCGGGATCTTCTCACTTCTATTCTTCATCCGGAGATCGTTATATTGCGAGATGGGATAGGTATTCTGGTGTTCAGGATCAATTTGTGATCAAATTAGATTTACCGTCATATGCCATAAAATTCATTGAGAGCAACGGAGTATTGGCCGTTGGAACATCAGATGGTAAGTTGTATCTTTTCGACACCAAATCTAAAAAGGAGCTAAAGTGTTTTACGCAACACAAAAGCGCTATTTTTTCAATAGAAGAAAATAAGGACAATCATCATTTATATGTGGGCGATGAAGAAGGTTATTTATCCGTTTGGAATACACTTACCTGGGAGCTTCAAATGATTGTAAATTTGAATTGTGGTAAAATTCGATCACTTCATTATTCATCAGCTAAAAAGTTGTTGTTCATTGGAAAACAGAATGGCGAAATCTCGATATTTGAAACGGATTATTATAACGAAATCAAATGTTTTAGAGCTCATAAAGATGGAGTTTCATCTATTATATATTGTCAAGAACGGGGAGTAATTGCTTCTGGAGGAAATGATGCACACATCAGATTATGGACTTGTGAAGGAGAAGCGATTAAAGCCATTCCTGCTCACAATTACACCATTTATTCTCTGATAAGCTTATCTAATGATTTATTTCTTTCTTCTAGTAGAGATAAGTCGATTAAAGTTTGGTCTGGATTTTATGATCATGTGATTCAAAAAATTGATGCTAAAAGTAAAGGACATACTTACTCTGTAAATACCTTACTGAAGCTAAACGATACAGAGTTTTTATCTGGAGGAGATGATAAAAAAATAATTTGTTTTAAAAAGTCTATAGATTAATATAGTCAAGACGTAGCTTTCCTGTCATTCTGTATATCTCTAGGAAAGTACTGATTTTATTAAATAGAAATTCATAATGTTGTAGCATTTGGTTTTGATAAGTAGTCTCAAAAAGAATCAAGTCTATAGAGCTTAAGGTACCTGATTTAAATCTTTTTTGAGCAAGTCCGTAGGTCTTTGTTGCATATTCTATATTGGTCATGGATAGATCTACCAATTTTGCATTCCCATTATACGAATCAATAAGTGTAGCTAAAGAATTGCTGACCATCTTTTCCATTTTTTTATAATTCATCTGGGCTATAGATTCTTGCATTTTAGATACGTCTACTGCTCGTTTGTTTTTCCAATTGTTAAAAATAGTATACCTCAAATTTACGGCTCCATTGTAATTCAGAACCTCCGTTTCGACGGGGTCAAATGTTCCGTTGAGATCTCTAAACCAGCTTTTTGAAGGAGTAAATCCTCCCTGAATACTTAGAGTCGGGTATAAAAATGATTTTTGAAAGGAAGTGTTGATTTGCTGTAGCTCAATACCTAGAACCTGATTTTGGAGCTGTTGATTGTTTGTTGTGAGTCCATTTAATTCATTTGTGAAATCCAAAATAGGAAATTTGAAATCCAGGTTATCGGTGAGTAGTGGTGTTTTAATATTTTCATTGACTTCACTGTCATTCATTAATAGTTGTAAGTTTCTCATCGAATTTTTGAATGAATATTCTTGAATAAGAACGTTTGTACTATCCGAATAATATTGGTTTTTGAATTGAAGTTCTTCTAAAGACGACGAGTTGGCGTATTTGTTTTTCGCTATGTAGTATTTATAACGGTCATGTGCATCCGATTTTATCTCATTTAAGACATTTAATCGGTCGAACTGAACTCTAGCACTATAGTACGCTTTTAGAACATCTAAGATGGTTGATTCAATAACAAGCATGGCATTACCCTTGCTTTGTTCCTCTAATTTTTCCAAACGTTGTTTGGAAATTTTAACGGCAAATCCACTAAATAGATTAAGATTTAAGGATAGATTAGGAACAAGGCTCCTTGATAATATAACACCGGGTGTAAATGTGAAAGGGTTGTTAGAATTGTCCTGAATCGTATTATTGTATCCTATGTTTAGACCAACAGTAGGGTATAATCCTGCTTCACTCCACGAATTATTTTTTTTAGCTATGTCAATTTGAACATTAGAAACCTGGATGTCATAGTTATTTTTTAATGCGATGAGAACCGCTTCTTTTGCAGAAAGTGAATCAGTGATTTCAATCTGAGAAAACGAAATTAGACCATTAAGTATGAATATGAAGAGGATGCTATTTCTCATTTGATTCTATATTTTTTTTAACTCTGAACACCGGTTCAGCTTCCAGATCAGTAATTCTTTCACCAAAAAATATTCTTCTTCTAATTCTAGTGCCTTCATTCCAAAACAAAATGGCTGATGGATAAAAGAACAAAATAAAGACAGTTCCAAATAAAACACCGAAGGCAATCGATGTTGCCATCGGAATAAGGAATTGTGCCTGCATACTGGTTTCCGAAATCATTGGAAGTAACCCAGCGACCGTGGTAAGAGAGGTTAATAGAATGGGTCTAAATCGAGACACAGCGGCTTTAATAGCGGCATTTTTTGTGGTTTCGCCTTCAATCAGTAAGTTGTTATATCTATCTAGAAAAACGATGGCATCATTTACCAACACACCAATAAGTGCAATCATTCCGAAAACGGAAAGAATAGAAACCGGAATACCTACGAGTCCATGACCAATAATTGAACCGGCAATACCAGAAGGTATAACAAGCATAATTAAAAAGGCCTGTGATAAGCTATTAAAGTGTAGCATTAAGATAACGAACATTAGGAAAATCAGAACCAATGTCACATACTTCATTGAGTCTCCTGTTTTTTGGCTTCTTTCGAATTGACCCAGTTTAAGTGAAGATACTTTTGGGTAAATCGAAGATACTTTAGGTATGATTGAGTCAAATATATTTTTATTAATGTCAGCAACCTTATCAGGGTCAATGGTTTCTGCATCTACTTTAATGATTCGCTGGCCATTTAATCTTTTTAGAGTTTCAGGTGCTCTTCCCATGGAAAAATTACAAAGCTTTTGTAAAGGAATCTGTGCGCCCTGAACATTCTTTATTTTCATATTATATAAATCGTAGATGCTATTTCGATCTTCAAGAGGATATCTCACCCAAATCTTTACTTCATCTGTTCCGATAATGACCCGTTGGGCTTCTTGTCCGAAAAACCCTTGCCTAATTTGGCTCAATACTTCCGATTTTGAAACGCCATATATTTCGGCTTGATCTTTCATCTTCAGCTGAATTTCGTTCCTGCCAGGGGGCATATTATCTTTAACGTTGATCACACCTGACATTTTATTTAGCTCATTCTTTAATTCATCCCGTGCATTTAATAGATCATTTTCATTGGTTGAGGTGAGTCCAATCTCTATTTCTTTTCCGAATCTATTAAAACCACCAACATATACATCCTGTGCAATTTTACTAATATCTAATTTGTTGAGCCTTTTATTTATTCGATTCATCAAGGTATCTAATGGCAACTTGGTATCCTCAGCGTTGACAAAAACACTAATACCTCCTGTATGATTCCCAGCTTGGCCAATATTTTGTGAAAAGCCAACATTACTCGTGTAATAGGTCATTATTTCATCCCCTGTTTCTTTCTTAATCCTTTCGTTTTCTTCTAAAAGAATAATGGTCGCCTGTGCAATAAAATCTTTGGTTTGTTTTGCGTTACTGCCCGGGTTGTATGCAACTTCTATACTAAAAAAATCGGGCTGGATATTGGGAAAGAAAGTAGAGGAGAGGGTGCCATTAACCAGCATGCCAATTACAATAAAGGTAAATGCCATGGGTGCAAAAAAGCTAAGTCGATACCATTTTCTTTTTTCACCTATAAGGAGAACAACTGCCTCATGGAACATATTATCTCTAAACCATTTAATGAACTTGTCAGCTACTGCTCTAACTTTATTTTCAATTGGAGATTTGGAGAACCCTTTGAAAGTAATAATTAGACCGAATAAAATAAGTAATAGGGGAAATAAGATGTCTATTGAAATGTTTTCTGTAGGGAATAGATAGAACCCTGAAATGACAAAAAACACTCCTACGGTTATAAGAATGAATCCTTGTATGTAGGTCAGGGGAATCTTTGGATTAGCATTTAACACGCTCTTTTTTGATAAATGAGAGGGAAGGGTAATAAATCCCTCCAAAATTGAGAAAATCAAGCAAGCAATGGTAACAAATGCCATTTCTCTCATCATTTCTAGCCCCTCCACAAAAAACAATACCGAAAAGGCAACAATAGTCGTTATGACAGATGAGCATACGGATGGAAGCACCTCCATGGTTCCATCAATTGCTGCTTGTTTTGCAGTTTTGCCTTTTTCAAAATGGGCATAGATATTTTCAGCAATTACAATACCGTCATCAACGAGAATACCAACAACCAGAATCATTCCGAATAAGGAAATCATGTTTATAGTGATCCCATAGAATGAACCCAATATGAACATTCCTAAAAAAGAGAAGGGTATTCCAAATGCGACCCAGCTAGATAGCTTTATATTCAAAAAGAGACCCAAGAATACAAGAACTAAAATGAGACCTGTTAAACCATTCTTGGTTAAAAGATCAATCCTGCCCTCAAGTAATTCATTGAATTCAAAATAGATGTCAAATTGAAAATCAGGATTTTCTTTGTTAAACTTATTTTGATAGTCATGAAGTGATTTCGAAATATCTTCAATGTCTTGTT
>JABJEE010000236.1 GCA_018665005.1 Flavobacteriales bacterium | reverse complement strand
TTCTCAGCCATTACCAATAAGGTAACCGGTGTTCCAGAGGGAGTTGATTACCTGCCAGGAGCACAATTTAGTGTTGGCGGAGATAATGCAACGCGTTTTGAACAAGGATATGCCATCGGATATTTTCATGGATACGAGACGGATGGGATTTTTCAAACCCAAGAACAAATTGATAATCATGATGTGGTTCAGGATGGAGCGCAACCGGGAGATTTGATTTTTGTTGATCAGAATGGTGATGGTGTAATTAGTTTTGGTGATGATGACGACAAAACCTTCATAGGCTCACCAATTCCAGACTTCGTGATGGGATTCAACATGAATTTGGGGTTCAAAGGAATTGATTTTTCTGCAAACATTTACTCGGCTATTGGTCAAGAAATCATTAGAAATTATGAAAGACAGCAGCCATATGCCAACCAGCTAGACTATGTCATAGACAGGTGGGTTGGACCGGGAACCTCAAATGAGCATCCTCGAGTAACGACGGGAGCAACAAGAAACAATTCGTTTTCGGATTACTTTGTTGAAGACGGCTCATTTGTCCGATTGAAAAACGTTCAAATTGGGTATACTTTCCCTAAAAAATGGATGCGAAAATTAAAAATCGAATCCTTCAGGGTTTATTTAGCAGGAAATAATTTAGTGACCCTAAATCGTTATTATGGTTATGACCCAGAGATCGGAGGAGGAACACTTTCAAGCGGTGTAGATTATGGCTTTTACCCTCAGGCCAAATCAATTATGGGTGGTGTAAATATTAAATTTTAAGAGATGAAAAAAATAGCAAAAAATTCTTTTTTAGTTCTTTCAGTCTTCGCATGTATGTTGTTTACAGGCTGTGAAAAGTTTTTGAATGTAACTCCACCATTTACTCAGGATGCCGAAAATTATTTTCAAACACCTGCAGATTATGAGATGGCGCTAACCGGCGCTTATGACTTGCTTCAAAGTACATTTATGAATGTATGGATTAGTGAAATTGCTTCAGACAACACCATCGCTGGAGGTGAAAGCGTAAATGATAGTCAAGGTCTTCATCAGCTCGATGACATGACCCATGGAGGAGTCAATAATGAATTACGCAGTGTAATGCGATGGATGTATTCTGGAATTACCCGTTGTAACTTTATTATGGAGAATAAAGACAACATTGATTTTACCGGAAAAGACAAAATTATAGCCGAAGCCAAATTTTTAAGAGCGTTTTATTATTTTGAGTTGGTTAAGTTTTTTGGAGATGTCCCTTTGGTTATTGACCAAAGAATAGGAGCGGAGGAAGTAACTCAAATTGAACGAGCCCCAAAAGCGGAAGTATACGCTCAAATCGAATCCGATTTGACCAGTGCTATTCCTGAATTAGATTTGATATCATTGATCAAAGGAAGAGCAAGTAAAGGAGCGGCACAGTCTTTATTGGGTAAGGTATACTTGTATCAAAATAAATTTTCGGAAGCCGCTTCTACCTTTGATGAGGTAATAAACAGCGGTGCTTACGCACTAATCAATGATTATGCTCAGTTGTTTTCTGTTGCTAGCGAGAACAATAGTGAGACTGTTTTTGATGTTGAATATACGGGTGCAGAAGGAGGAGGCTACGGATGTTTGGTTTGTCTCGAAGGAAATGCGGGTCCGGGATTCCAAGGAATTCGACAGTATGTAGGGCCAGTGTATGGTGATGGCAACAGCTACAACCTGCCAACACAAAACCTTTATGATGCCTTTTCTTCTTTTGATGGAAGAAGGGAAGCAACGATTTTAGATATTGAAGCTTTTATTGCTGAACAGGACAATCCAGATTTGATTTCTTATGCGATTGGTGCAGGTGGTCATACAGGATATTATAACAATAAATACATCAAGAGACAAGGGGAAATTGGATTGCCTGATAATGATTTAACAAGTCCTGTGAACTATAGGGTAATCAGATATGCAGATGTTTTATTGATGGCGGCTGAGGCACATTTTCAAACGGGTAATAGTTCAGCAGCTCAAGGATATGTTAATCAAATCAGAGTTCGGGCAGGGGTTCAACCGTTTCCAATAAGTTCGATTGAAGACATTTATAATGAACGAAGACTCGAATTGGCCTGTGAAGGTCATCGTTTCTTTGACTTGGTTCGCACAGGTCAAGCAGAACAACATATTGACGGATTTGTTGTGGGTACACACGAACTCTTTCCTATTCCTCAATTAGAAATTGACTTGGCAGGAGGGAATTGGTCTCAAAACCCAGGATATTAATAGAAATAAGATTAAACACAATGAAATATTTAGTACTATCAATTTTATCAATTGGAATTCTTACTCTCACATCTTGTAAGAAAGAAAACCCACAATTGGGAAATCCTCCATTAGATCAGGATGCGGTTTTTACATATGCTCCTACAGATTCTAGTGACAACATCATTGACTTTTCTGCAACAAATCCAGATATGGTAAATATTTGGGATTTTGGAAATGGATTAAAAGGAGAGGGAACGAATGTTCATGCGATTTATCCAAATGCAGGAACCTATATAGTAACCTTGACAGTATTCAATAAAGGAGGAAGTAATTCTAGCTCACAGGAAGTTGTCATTGACCAAACAGATTTGTCGCTATTAG
>JABJEE010000028.1 GCA_018665005.1 Flavobacteriales bacterium | reverse complement strand
TGCACCAACCGCTGCCTTTCTTGATGGGATATATGGCTTCTGTTGACCATCTAGCAATAAAGGGTCATTGGGATTATATTCTTTGTAATTGTTGTAAGCGTATGAAATCGCAACAAAATAATAGGTTTTGTGATTTACCAAGGTAGGGGAACCTTGGGCAAACAAATCAGTCGTCACCTTAAACGAATGCTGAATCCCAACATTGGAACCATCCACCATTTCAATTGGAATAGAAGCCCCAAGGTCATCATCAAACCCAAAATTTATAATCCTGTCAACTCCATCGATAATATCACATTGAGCAGCTAGTCTGGATTGTGCAGGATCGGTGAGATCCGATACAGATACTGAATTGTCCCTTACCTGAAATACTTGATAACCTTGAAACTTATAGTACTTATCTGACCCATCCTCTGCAACGATAAATGGATCAAACTCCTCGTAACTCTCTTGATAATTATTAGAGGAAGTAGAGTTAGATAAAAACAGTACCAACTCATTGTCTAATTCTTGAATGGTAAGTTCTGGCGAATGCGGGCCTTCTAATACCTTAAAGCAATTTTCAAAAAGGGCTTGTGCCTTATCATCTGCCTTTCTTAGGACTTCGACAGATTCAAAAGGATCTCCACCTGACGCTCTAGCCCAAGCTATCCCTACGGTAATATTATTTACTGCACCGGGCTTAAGTACAAAAGGGCCTGCTGATTGCACAAATCGACGGTCATTGGGAGGATTGTTGCTTGTTTGCTCCGTCCAAGGTGCTTGTGGCACGCCATTGGTTCCCCAACCCAAAGGGTCTGTATCCCCGGGAAACATAAAGTCACAAGGCGTGTTGGGGTCTGCGGCCGCATCAGAAATGTGTCCACTCCCACCATAAATAAATTTCGACCCATCCTTCCAGTATCCTTTTAAGTAATTATAATAATCTCCTGCGGCAACGGGATCTGTCTGACTAGGGTTCGCACCATTGGTTGTATTTGAATAATATAAAAATCTTCGCATGCCGAATCTTTCATTATCTATCACGCCATCACCAAACCCTATTCCGTTGAGAGCCTCATTTTCATTAATTCCAAATGCGTTATCAATGCCATCATTGTCCTGGTAAGGTCCTTCAAAAAAATCGACACCAACCGCTGGCGGAGATGTTCCGTATCCTAAATACCCACTATTATCTCCGTCATAATTATCTCCATTATAATAATAAGCCAAACCTCTATTCACATCACAACCCACATAGTCATCGTAAGGATCTCCAAGGGCCCCATCAGTAAAAAATCCAAAATACGTATCAAATAATGTTTGAGTACCACGATTGATTAATTCATAGTTATAGAACGTCATGTTATTTACCTCATCATTAGAAGCAAAGGCAAAGGCTTGAGCCCTAATCTCCATTCCAATGGGTTCTGCGCCTGTTTCAGTGTGAATGTTTCCTTTGTCATTCATGACCCACCAAAAATTGAGGTCCCCGTATAATGAAACCGTTCTATCTACGGTGCATTCTTTGGTTCTGTTGATATCATGCCATGGATAATCTCCATCTTCCCAATTGTAAGTTCCGTCCTCATTATTGTCAAAAAAGGGAGCCAAATAATAATCTTGACCTGCACTTACATCACCATGAGCTGGCCAGTCTTTTATAATATCAGGAACCACATATCCCGGAAATAAAACACTTTGGGTATTGGTTCCATTTGAATTGTCTTCAATCCCTGCGTCTCTCCAGGCAACGAATTCCCTAACCATGTCTTGGGTAGTTATGTAATGTTGGTCATAGGCTTCACATGTTTCATAATTGGTCTCTGCATAAACTTTGGATAAGGGGCCTGTCCAATAATCTTGTCCATTCCGATACCTGAGGGCCGCCAATTTCAACTGATTATTTACATCCGTTCCTCCAAGCCATAATGCCGCTGTAAACAAAGCCATGATTCCGGAATTTTTGGGCACTTCGTATTGAGAATAATTCTGTCCGGGAACTTGCCATAAATTACCCGCTGTGTGAATCATTGCTCTCACATTATTGAGCTCCATATAGGTTGTAGTCGAGGGAGGAGTACAACCCGCTCCTTTTTCAGAAAAAACGATAGGTTTTGCACCATCAACCATTTGCCCTATGGCTGAATATCCAAATCCAAAAAAGAAAATAAAAAACACCCTCATTAAAACGAAAATACAGAAATTAAAATGATCCATTATTGATTTCTGGGGTAAAGGCATTTTTTATGTGTTCAATATCCTGATTTTCGTCGTTTATTATTAGGGATATAATATCAAATCGACATTCATTATTTGGAAAATGTCTGTTCATAATGGTGTCTGCAACTTTTATAATTTTTTTTTGCTTGAGCCGGCCAACTGATTCATATGGGTTTTTAATCGTGGATGTTGATAAAGACTTCACCTCCACAAAAACGATGATTCCCTCAAGCTCACAAACCAAGTCAATCTCATAACGCCCAAACCGTATGTTTTTAAAATGAATGGTGTATTTTCTTTCCGTTAAATAACTTTCGGCAACTTTCTCAGCTCGCCTTCCTTTAAAATGCATTACAGATTGATTTTAGCCCTCTACTAAATTTACATTTTTAATTCCATTCTTTATCCGGGTCGAAAAAGAATTAAAATTATCTTTAACGTATTCTTACAATATATCAAATGAAAAATGTTTTTATCAAAAATATTAAAGGATTGGTTCAAGCAGGTGAGGACCTGCCAAGCATCGTAAAAGGTGAGGCCTGTGATCAGATAAGCATCATTGAAAATGCATTTCTGGCCTTGGAAAATGGTTCAGAGGTCGTTGCTTACGGTCCCATGTCTGAATGGGAGGGCATAGATGACTGGCGTGATCTCGAGGTTGTTGATGCCGACGGATGTTTCGTAATGCCCGCATTTTGCGACTCCCATACACATACTGTTTTTGCAAAAACAAGGGAGGAGGAGTTTGTTGATCGAATTAGAGGATTAAGCTATGAGGAAATTGCACTTAAAGGTGGTGGGATATTAAATTCAGCAAGCAAATTACAACATGCTACAGAAGAGGAGCTCTACGTTTCAGCCAAAAATAGAATACAACAAATGATAGCCGTTGGAACCGGCGCTTTAGAAATTAAATCAGGTTACGGCCTATCTGTCGATAGTGAATTGAAGATTTTAAGGGTTGTTAAACGCCTTAAAGCAAGTATGCCCATAGCCATAAAATCTACCTTTCTCGGTGCACATGCATTTCCCATTGAATTCAAAGAAGATCACAAAGGTTATGTCGACCTTATCATTGATGAAATGTTACCAAGGATAGAAGCAGAAGGTCTTGCTGATTACATTGATGTGTTTTGTGAACGAAACTATTTTTCTGTTGATGAAATGACCAGGATTTTAATCGCTGGGAAAAACCATGGACTTATTCCTAAAGTGCATGTAAATCAATTCTCGTCTATGGGAGGAATTCAGGCCGCTATAGATCAGGGGGCCCTGAGCGTTGATCACCTCGAAGAATTAAGTAATGAAGATGTTCATGCTCTAAAAAAAGGCAATTGTATCGCCACTTTTCTTCCTGGTTGTTCACATTTTTTAAGCATCCCGTTTGGAGATGCCAAGAGAATGATAAAAGAAAACATCCCATTTGCTTTAGCCAGTGATTATAACCCAGGATCTACACCTTGTTTTAATCTCCAACAAATTTGGTCGCTCGCTTGCATAAAAATGAATTTAACTCCTCAACAAGCGTTCAACGGATTAACCATTAATGGCGCAGCGGCAATGGGCTTATCTGATTCACACGGAAAGATCAAGCTAGGCTCAAACTCACCCATAATTTTAACCCATGAAATCCCCTCATTCGAATATATTCCATACTCATTTGGGGAAAACATAATTCAACGTGTTTTTATCAAAGAATAAACTTGTTTAAATGAGATTCGTTCAAAAAATTGCGCAGTTTATAAAAGAAAAAGAACTTGATTTGGGTGCCCTAACGATCATTGTACCCTCCGACCGAGCGATAAATAAAATAAAACAAGAATTATCTAATCTCTACTCTATTCCTATTCTTTCCCCCCAAATTATCACCATTGACAAATGGATGAGGACTGAAGATAAATCAAAGATAGATCCGACAAGACAATTAATCACTTTACACGAAATAAGCGCTCAACTTGCTCCTTTTAAAGACCAAAGCTTTGAGGAGTTTTTGAGCTGGGGCAACACTCTTTTAAAAGATTTCGATGAAGTTGATCGATATCTTTTAGATGCAAAAGCCGTCTTTAAAAACTTGAAGTCGATCAAGGAGCTAGAAACCTGGCAAATAGATGATGAGGAATTATCTTCATCGCAAAAGAAGTTTAAAGAATTTTGGGGCCATATTCCTGAACTATATACGCGCTTCAATAAGCGTCTCCAAAAAGATAAAAAAACTACTTCAGGAAGAGCGTACAGAGATTTTAATGACGCAATCATTGACGAAGCATCTCGTTTAACAGGAAATCACAAATTTATATTTGCTGGATTCAACGCGCTTTCGATTTCAGAACTCTCCGTCATGAAAAAACTAATTGACAAGAAATGTGCTTTTTTCTTAAGCGATGCAGATACTTTTTACACCCGAGACTCTATTCATGAAGCAGGCAGCTTTATCAAAAAAAATCATGAGTTTTTGAATGTAGACTACCCCATCCCTTTACTGAAGTCTATCGACAATAAAAAGATGAATATCACTATTGTTGAATGCTCACAACAAATTGGTCAAGTGAAGGTGGCTGCAAATGAATTAAATAATCTATCTGTTGAAGAGCAAAACAACACACTGGTTCTTTTATGCGATGAATCACTAATCAGTTCTGTAACTAAAAATATTCCAGCAAATATTGATAAAACCAACGTAAGCCTTGGGCTTCCCATTACCCAAACTGCCATTAAATCCTGGGTTGATATTTTATTTCAAATTCAAGAAAATAAATTAAAGTTTGGTACCGAATCTATTTATTTTTATGATTTTCAGCGATTTATAAATCATTCAGTAACCCTAAGTTGCACGTCCATTCAGGAGATGTACCTTCTGGGGGATATTGAAAGAGATGCCATTAAAAAGAATAGGATTTTTCAATCTATAGAGGCGATCAAAATCTCTGATTTAATGTCAGAGGTGGTAGGGCTAACCTTCGAAAATTGGAACAAAGACTGGAAAAAAGCACTCTCGAACATTCGAACATTAAATTCTGTGATTATCAAAAACATTTCGAAAGAAAATTCTTTTGAAAGAACAATTCTTCAGGTCTTTGATGAATCATTGGTGGAGCTTCAAAATATTATTGAAGAGGGTATTCCTGAAATGAACCAAAAAAGCTTTAAGCTTTTCTTCGATCAACATTGGTCTCAAAAAAATATTGCCTTTAAAGGCGACCAAAAAGAAGGTGTTCAAGTAATGGGATTATTAGAAACAAGGCTCCTCGACTTTAAACATATCATCGCTTTAGGAATGAATGAGGGAAAACTACCCGCTACAAATCAAATCAATTCATTCATTCCGATGGACCTGCGTGCGGCACTTGGCCTACCAACCACTAGAGAGAAGCAAGGTTTATTTGCCCATCATTTTTATCGCCTTCTTCATCATTGCGATACACTTACGGCTACTTATTCTTCAAATAATGAGCAACTTGGCCCTCAAGAAAAAAGCAGATACCTTTTACAGCTTGAACTTGAGCTTCAAAGAATCAACAAAAACATAAACATTACAAATAAATTTTATAATGTTCCTATTGAAAAGGCCTCTTCGGAAAACGCCCAAGTCATAGAGAAGTCTGAGCTTATTATGGGGCGTATAGAAAAGCACTTTAATCGAGCGATATCCGCTTCATCTATAAACACTTATTTAAGATGTCCTTTGGATTTTTATTATCGTTATATCGCTGAATTAGGTGAGGAAAAATCGATTGAAGAAGATATCGAAAGTCAACAATTCGGTTCTCTAATACACAACACCTTAGAAAAACTGTTTGATAAGCATGCTTTACTTGACTCTCTGGGAAATGAAAATATTCCCAAACCAAGAGCTCTAGAAGAAGTTGACCTGAATCAGATGCTTATAGACTATAAAGCGCTATTATACAACGAGTTCCTAAACTACTTCGACAATGAATCACAATTATTTCTAGAAGGAAAAAACCTTGTGAGTTATACGATTGCTCAAGACACAATCGAAAACACCATTAAGAAAGAGCTTGAGTTTTTAAAGAAACAATCAGAACCGTTTTATATCGTTCAGGTGGAGGCAAAAAAAGAAATAAGCCTCGATGTTCTTGTTTCTGGACAAAAAAAGACCATTCATTTCAAGGGGTACATAGATCGCATAGACAAAATAGGAGATGCGTATAGAGTAATAGACTACAAATCAGGGAAAGTCAAAGAGGCCGATGTCAAATTCAAATTAAAAGATAATGACTTGCTGGTTTCTTTCACCAATTGTAAACATGCTGTTCAACTGGCTCTGTACTCTTTGTTTTTCAAGCACAGTTTTGGTGCTTTCCCGAATGAAGCCATCATTTACTCACTTACCGATGTGTCTAAAATGGATTACAAACTCAGTTATGCGAACCACAACCTTACTGACATTTGTGAGCTATTTGAAACTTTTATAGAAGAAGTATTAAATGAGATTTTCGACGAGTCTTCATCTGTAGAGCACAATGAAAAATCGAAATATTGCAATTATTGCCAATAAAAAAACCTGAAAAGAATTTAAAAGTTTAAGTTCAAGCTCTTTTCAGGTAATCTGCAAGTTAAATAAAACCAAATAAGAACAATTAGATTGTCCGTATAGTTAAAAGACGAACATTCATTTAGAATGGTTGCCTTTCATGTTTTAATTTAATATAAAGCCTCCTTTATAACTGTTCTGTAGTCTTTAATTTCTTCTCTATTGATTTTGTGTTCAGCATCTTTCAG